>CAJMPC010000020.1:0-13443 GCA_905215245.1 uncultured bacterium
TCACCGCGGAAGGCGCTGTCTGGCTCAAAGTTTACCTTTTTACCGACCTGACGACGCTTGCCGCCTTTTTTACCTGCATCGCCTTTTTTCGCTTTCTCGCGCGCCGTTTTACCGACGTTGCGCGGTGCGCGTTCGCTGGAGATCAGGCTAAAGTCGATTTTGCGCTCGTCCATATTAACCGCTTCGACGCGAACTTCCACGCGATCGCCCAGGCGATAAGTCTGGCCGCTGGATTCCCCCATCAGGCGTTGCCCTACCTGGTCAAAGCGATAGTAGTCATTGTCCAGCGAAGAGACATGGACCAGACCATCAATGAACAAGTCGTCCAGACGGACGAAGAAGCCAAAGCCAGTGACGCTGGAAATTACGCCTTTAAAGACGTTGCCCACCTGATCCTGCATGAAGTCGCACTTCAGCCAGTCAGACACTTCGCGCGTCGCTTCGTCGGCGCGGCGCTCGGTCATCGAACAGTGCTGACCCAGTTGCAGCATCTCTTCCATCGAATAATGGTAGCCGCCGGTTTCAGTGGTGTTGCCCTGATGCCCCTGCTCTTTCGCCAGCAGATATTTAATGGCGCGGTGCAGCGTCAGGTCTGGATAACGACGAATCGGGGAAGTGAAGTGTGCATATTCTTCTAACGCCAAACCAAAGTGGCCGATATTATCGGCATGATAAACCGCTTGGCTTAATGAGCGAAGTAACATGGCTTGAATAAGCTCGTGATCTGGGCGATCTTTCACTTGCTCTAACAATTTCGCATAATCTTTTGTGGTCGGTTTCATGCCGCCTTCAAGGCTTAAACCGCATTCACTTAAGAATGCACGGAAAGACGTCAGTTTTTCTTCGCTTGGTGTGGCATGAATACGATAGAGTGCAGGCTCTTTATGTTTTTCCATAAAGTTTGCCGCTGCAATATTCGCAAGAATCATGCATTCTTCAATGATTTTGTGAGCATCATTTCGCACAACAGGTTCAATGCGATCAATTCGTCCCATGGCATTGAAAATAAATTTGGTTTCAATGGTTTCAAAATCGATAGCACCACGTTGTTTGCGGGCATTGAGTAATGCTTGATAGAGATGATGCAATTCTTCTAAATGTGGCACTAGCCCTTGATAACGCGTGCGGAGCTCATCATCACCGTCTAAAATCGCCGCGACTTTCGTATAGGTTAAGCGAGCATGAGAGTTCATGACCGCTTCATAAAAACGATAGTCCGTGAGTTTACCTCTTGCAGAAATGTGCATTTCACATACCATACACAAGCGATCAACTTGTGGATTCAGTGAACACAATCCGTTGGATAAAATTTCCGGTAGCATTGGCACGACACGATTTGGGAAGTAAACGGAGTTACCTCGGTTATAGGCTTCAGTGTCTAATGCCGAACGTAAACGCACATAATAGCAGACATCGGCAATTGCCACCCAAAGCTTCCAGCCTTTACCGCTTTTTTCGCAATATACAGCATCATCAAAATCGCGTGCATCTTCGCCATCAATGGTAACCAGTGGTAGATTGCGTAAATCCACACGGCCTTTTTTGGCTTCTTCAGGCACTTCTTCCGTGAATTTTTTAACGTATTTTTCGACCGCACTTGGGAATTGGTGAGGAATGTCATGATTACGAAGAGCAATCTCCACTTCCATCCCTTTTGCCATATTGTCACCCAGAATTTCGGTGATGATGCCAACAGGTTGAGTAAAGGAGGCAGATCGTTCTTGCAATTCAACCACGACAACTTGTCCCATTCGGGCCCCATTGCGGTGTTCATTAGGGACTAAAATATCTCGTCCGATACGGCTATCATCAGGCACCACATAGCTAAAGCCATTTTCTAAGAAGAAACGGCCGACAATTTGTTTTTTGCGACTTTCAAGTACGCGAACAATACGGACTTCACGACGACCACGGCGATCCACGCCTGCAGGTTGGGCTAATACAAAATCACCGTGCATTACACGTTGCATTTGGTGATTAGGAATAAAGAGATCCTCTTTTTTACCTTCGACTTGTAAAAAGCCATAGCCTTCGCGATGGCCGATGACCATGCCTTTGAATAAATCCAATTTTTCAGGCAAGGCATAGCGTTTACGTTTAGTGAAAACTAACTGTCCATCATTCTCCATGGCACGCAAGCGACGACGCATGGCTTCTTGTTGTTCGTCACTTTTAATTGAAAGTGCGGTCAGTATTTCCTCCCGACTCATCGGGGCATTATTTTCACGGATGATTTGCAGAATGTAGTCTCTGCTTGGGATCGGATTACCATATTTGGCTAATTCTTTTTGATAATTTGGATCCGCTTTTTTAAAAGATTTTTTGGTCATTTATTGTTTATTTTATGATTAATTTTTAAGTTGTGGGGTAGTTTACAGGTTAAAGGGGGGAATGCAAGCTCGTTATGGGGCGTTTGTGGCAGGATGGTTTACGGCAAACAAAAACCGCACCAAAGTGCGGTTTTATTTTTAAGCTGTTTTAATGCTTTAATTACGCTAATTTTTTGATTTGAGCAGCTAATTTAGCTTTGTGGTTTGCTGCTTTGTTAGCGTGGATTAAGCCTTTAGAAGCCATACGGTCAACAACTTTTTGCATTTCAACGAATGCTGCTTCAGCTGCTGCTTTTTCACCTGCTGCTACTTGAGCATATACTTTTTTGATGTAAGTACGCATCATAGAGCGTTGGCTTGCGTTGTGTTGGCGGCGTTTTTCAGATTGAACCGCGCGTTTTTTTGCTGACTTGATATTAGCCAAGGTCAAACTCCTAAAATTTCTGTTAGATGATTATGACAAAATAAGGGCGTAGAATATGCCGATTTTTTATACTTTTGTCAATGAATAATTTGTGTTGATTTCGGTGAGACACAACCGAAAGTAAGCATCGTTATTTAAAAAAAGCGCTTTCTATTGGCTCACACAAACGATGTGGGCAAGATTTTATCAGTTTTTTTCGTTGGAATATAGCGTAAAAACAAAAATTCTATACAATTAAGGCAAATTTTTTTGAAGAGACCCCTATTTTGAGTAAACGACTTTTAAAATCCGGCATTATCGTGAGTGGGATGACATTAGTGTCCCGTGTGTTAGGTCTAGTCCGCGATGTGGTAATAGCACATTTGATCGGTGCAGGCGCGGCGGCAGACGTATTTTTATTCGCTAACCGGATCCCAAATTTTTTACGTCGTTTATTTGCGGAAGGGGCATTTTCTCAGGCTTTCGTCCCAGTGTTAGCCGAATATCAAAAATCGGGCGATCTTTCTAAAACCCGAGAATTTATCGGGAAAGTGTCGGGTACACTGGGTGGATTAGTCAGTATTGTCACTTTACTTGCTATGGTGGGATCACCTGTTGTGGCGGCGATCTTTGGGATGGGCTGGTTTACCGATTGGTTAAATGACGGACCGGATGCGCACAAATTTGAACAAGCGTCTTTACTCTTAAAAATTACGTTTCCTTATTTATGGTTTGTCACCTTTGTGGCACTTTCCGGCGCGATTTTAAATACAATAGGTAAATTTGGCGTGATGTCGTTTTCGCCTGTTTTACTTAATATCGCGATGATTGCGACCGCACTTTTCCTCGCACCAAGATTAGACAACCCTGATCTTGCCCTTGCTATCGGGATCTTCTTAGGCGGTTTATTACAATTTTTATTCCAAATCCCTTTCTTGAAGAAAGCAGGCTTGCTCGTAAAACCAAAATGGGCATGGCATGATGAAGGGGTAGCGAAAATCCGTCGATTGATGATTCCTGCCTTGTTCGGGGTTTCTGTGAGTCAAATCAACTTGCTGCTTGATACGGTCATTGCCAGTTTCTTAATGACGGGATCCATTAGTTGGCTTTATTATTCTGATCGTTTATTGGAGTTTCCACTTGGGCTATTTGGTATTGCAATTTCCACTGTGATTTTACCGACGCTTGCTCGCCATCATGTGAATCGAGAAGATAATTCATCCCAAAGTGCGGTTGATTTTCGCAACACAATGGACTGGGGCGTACGAATGATTTTATTACTCGGTGTGCCTGCCGCGATTGGTATTGCCGTATTAGCCCAACCAATGTTACTGGTATTGTTTATGCGTGGTAGTTTTACCTTAACAGATGTGCATGCAGCCTCTTATTCTTTATGGGCATTCAATGCCGGTTTGCTTAGCTTTATGCTGATTAAGATCCTGGCTAATGGCTATTACGCACGCCAAGACACTAAAACGCCCGTGAAAATCGGGATCATCGCCATGGTGAGCAATATGGGCTTTAACGTATTGGCGATTCCATTTAGTTATGTGGGTTTAGCAATTGCTTCTGCCATGTCTGCAACCTTAAATGCTTATTTGCTTTATCGTGGTTTAGCTAAAGAGGATGTATATCATTTTTCACGTAAAAGTGCGGTCTTTTTTCTGAAAGTTTTAGGCGCAGCCTTAGCCATGGGCGGTTTGATCTGGTATAACTGCCCATCAATTCAAGAATGGGCAGCCATGACATTTTTAATGCGTATCTATTGGTTGGTTTGGTTAATTGGGCTGGCTGCGGTCGTTTATTTAGGCGTATTGGTGCTCTTGGGTGTTCGTAAACACCATTTACTGACAAAACATTAAGTTACCGCTATAATGCACCGATTATTTTTCGTTTTTTGGAATAAGATGTAATGCAATTAATTCGTGGGCTTCATAATTCACAGCCATATTTGTCAGGGTGCGCATTAACCATTGGCAATTTTGATGGGGTGCATTTGGGGCATCAGGCGATTTTGCGTCATCTTCGTCAGAAAGCGAATGCGCTGAATTTACCCATGGCGGTGATGCTTTTTGAGCCGCAACCGCGCGAATATTTTATGGGCGACAAAGCCCCTGCGCGCTTAATGCGTTTAAGAGATAAATTGCATTATTTGGTTCAGGCGGGTGTGGATGTAGTGATCGTCGCGAAATTTGACCGCACTTTCGCCAATCTTCCTGCAGAACAATTCATTGAAGATTGGCTTGTACGCAAATTAAATGTGAAGTTTCTCAGCATTGGCGATGATTTCAAATTTGGTGCGAAACGTTTAGGCAATTTTGCGATGTTGCAACAAGCAGGAAAGCAGTTTGGTTTTGAAGTTGAAGACAGCCGAACCTTCTGTTTAGATGAGTTACGTATCAGTAGCACCGCTATCCGTGAAGCATTAGCTAAAGATGATTTACAGCATGCGGAAAATTTACTCGGCAAGCCTTATCGTATTTTTGGTCGAGTGATACACGGCAATAAATTAGGGCGAACCATTGGTTTTCCTACCGCGAATGTTCGCTTACATCGCCAAGTGAACCCAGTAAAAGGGGTTTATGCGGTGAAAGTGCGGTTAAAATCGGGCGAGATTTTTAACGGCGTTGCAAACATGGGAAAACGCCCAACTATTAACGGTACGATACAATTATTAGAAGTCCATTTATTTGATTTTTCTCAGAATATTTATGGGCAAATGGTTGAAGTGGAATTCTGCCATAAGATTCGCAATGAGATAAAGTTTCCTTCTTTTGAAGCGTTGAAAGCTCAAATTGAACAAGACGTAAAAACAGCGAAAGCCTTTTTTGCAAAATAGAATTATATTGAAATATAAAATTGGAAAATAACATGACAGTTGATTACAAAAACACGTTAAATTTACCTGAAACAGGTTTCCCTATGCGTGGCGATTTAGCCAAACGCGAACCTGTAATGTTAAAAAATTGGTATGACAAACAGTTGTATCAAAAAATCCGCCAAGCGACGAAAGGTAAAAAATCCTTTATTTTGCACGATGGCCCTCCGTATGCGAACGGCAATATTCATATTGGTCACGCCGTTAATAAAATTCTGAAAGATATTATTGTTAAATCCAAAACCGCATTAGGTTTTGACTCGCCTTATATCCCAGGTTGGGACTGTCATGGCTTGCCAATTGAATTAAAAGTAGAAGGTTTGGTGGGTAAACCAAACGAGAAAGTGACTGCAGCTGAATTCCGCCAAAAATGCCGAGAATATGCGGCAGAGCAAGTAGAAGGGCAGAAAAAAGATTTTATCCGTTTAGGTGTATTGGGCGATTGGGATAATCCTTATTTAACGATGAACTTCGACACCGAAGCAAACATCATCCGTACACTCGGTAAAGTGATTGCGAATGGCCACTTATACAAAGGTTCAAAACCAGTGCACTGGTGTTTGGATTGCGGTTCTTCTTTAGCAGAAGCAGAAGTGGAATATGAAGACAAAGTTTCTCCATCTATCTATGTGCGTTTTCCTGCAGTAAGTGCGGTTGAAATTGAAGAGAAATTTAACGCAGTAGGCAAAGGCCATGGCAAATTATCTGCAGTGATTTGGACAACCACACCTTGGACAATGCCATCTAACCGTGCGATTGCGGTAAATGCAGACTTAGAATACAACTTAGTACAACTTGGCGATGAGCGTGTGATTTTAGCTGCTGAATTAGTTGAGTCTGTGGCGAAAGCGGTGGGTGTAGAACACGTTGAAGTGTTAGGTTCAGTAAAAGGTCAAGCGCTTGAGTTAGTACGCTTTAATCATCCGTTCTATGATTTCACTGTACCAGTGATTTTAGGTGATCACGTGACTACTGATGGTGGTACAGGTTTAGTTCATACCGCACCAGATCACGGTTTGGACGACTTTATTGTTGGACAAAAATATAATTTACCAATGGCGGGTCTTGTATCGAATGACGGTAAATTTATTTCAACGACTGAATTCTTTGCAGGCAAAGGCGTATTTGAAGCCAATCCATTGGTTGTTGAAAAATTACAAGAAGTGGGCAACTTATTAAAAGTTGAGAAAATTAAACACAGCTACCCACACTGCTGGCGTCACAAAACCCCGATTATTTTCCGTGCAACCCCACAATGGTTTATCGGTATGGAAACACAAGGTTTACGCCAACAAGCCTTAGGTGAAATCAAAGGTGTACGTTGGATTCCAGATTGGGGTCAAGCACGTATTGAGAAAATGGTTGAAAACCGCCCAGACTGGTGTATTTCCCGCCAACGTACTTGGGGCGTGCCGATGACCTTATTCGTGCACAAAGAAACCGAAGAGCTTCATCCGCGTACCTTAGAATTACTTGAAGAAGTGGCTAAACGTGTAGAGAAAGCCGGTATTCAAGCATGGTGGGATTTAGACGAAAAAGAATTATTAGGGGCTGACGCAGAAACCTATCGCAAAGTGCCTGATACCCTTGACGTATGGTTTGACTCAGGATCAACCTATTCTTCTGTTGTGGCGAATCGCCCAGAATTTAACGGCCAAGATATCGACATGTATTTAGAAGGTTCTGACCAACATCGTGGTTGGTTTATGTCTTCTTTAATGCTTTCTACGGCAACAGACAGCAAAGCACCATACAAACAAGTATTAACCCATGGTTTCACCGTGGATGGTCAAGGCCGTAAGATGTCAAAATCTATCGGTAACATCGTGACCCCACAAGAAGTCATGGATAAATTCGGTGGTGACATTTTACGTTTATGGGTTGCCTCTACCGACTATACCGGTGAAATGACCGTTTCTGATGAGATCTTAAAACGTGCCGCGGATAGCTATCGTCGTATTCGTAACACCGCACGTTTCTTATTAGCGAACTTAAACGGTTTTGATCCGCAACGTGATGCGGTTAAACCGGAAGACATGATTAGCTTAGATCGTTGGGCGGTAGCTTGTGCGTTAGATGCTCAAAAAGAAATTAAAGACGCGTACGATAACTATCAATTCCACACAGTGGTACAACGTTTAATGCGTTTCTGTTCTGTGGAAATGGGCTCGTTCTACCTTGATATTATCAAAGACCGCCAATATACCACCAAAGCAGACAGCCTTGCTCGTCGTAGCTGCCAAACAGCGTTATGGCACATTGCAGAAGCTTTAGTGCGTTGGATGGCACCAATCTTGTCATTCACTGCTGATGAAATTTGGGGCTACTTGCCACAAACGGCGACGCCACGTGCTGAATTTGTCTTTACTGAAGAATTCTACGAAGGCTTATTTGGTTTAGGCGAGAATGAAAAATTAGATGATGCTTACTGGCAACAACTGATTAAAGTGCGTTCTGAAGTGAACCGCGTACTAGAAATCGCGCGTAACGATAAAGTGATCGGTGGTGGTTTAGAAGCAGAAGTAACGGTTTATGCTAACGATGAATATCGTGCATTGTTAGAGCAATTAGGCAATGAATTACGTTTTGTGTTAATTACCTCAAAAGCGGAAGTGAAACCATTAGCTGATAAACCAGCAGATGTAGCTACGGGTGAGTTAGAGGGAATTGCTATAAGCGTCGCACGTTCTAACGGTGAAAAATGTCCACGTTGCTGGCATTATTCTGACAAAATCGGCGTGAACCCTGAACATCCTACACTTTGTCCACGTTGTGTGGAAAACGTAGCGGGTAACGGCGAAGTACGTCAGTTCGCATAAGCTTAAAATTATAAAAGAAAAAGTGCGGTCAAAATTGACCGCACTTTTTTTATGCTGAAATGCACAGAAATAAAAAAGGCTGACATGAATCAGCCTTAAAGATCTTATTGGTTAAAGGTATTACATACAGAAGGGTTAGCGCTTTGTAAGCCTTTTCTGAACCATTCTAGACGCTGTGCAGATGTACCGTGAGTGAAACTATCCGGTACCACATAACCTTGGCTACGTTTTTGTAAACGGTCATCGCCCACAGCTTCTGCTGCATTAAACGCTTTTTCTTCATCACCGCGTTCAAATAAACCACTTTTCACTGCTTGGCTCGCCCAAACACCGGCGAAACAGTCAGCTTGAAGTTCTAATTGCACAGAAAGTTGATTCGCGGTTTTGCGATCGCTACTTTGTTGTGCGCGATTCACTTGCGGCAGAATACCAAGCATATTTTGCACGTGGTGACCAACTTCGTGCGCAATCACATAAGCAAAGGCAGAATCACCTGCTGCACCCAGTTTATTTTTCATTTCATTATAGAACGATAAATCAAGGTAAACTTTGCGATCGCTCGGGCAGTAGAATGGCCCCATTGCAGATTGACCCGTACCACAAGCGGTTGGCGTTACACCATTGTAAAGCACCATGGTTGGCTCGCTATAAGTTTTACCCATTTGTCTGAAATATTGTCCCCAAACGGTTTCAGTATCCGCTAATACAACTTTAGAAAGACTCGCAAGCTGCTGTTCTTCTTGAGTTTCTAACTGTTGAGAGCTTTGTCCTGAAAAATCAGGCGTACCCACTAAGCCTGAAAGATCCACGCCATAATAAGCACCAACTAATAGAATGATAATACCGAGCACACCGGTGCCTTTTCCGCCACCGAAGTTACCGCCGCCAGAGCCACGTCTATCTTCAATATTTGAGCTTTCTCTACGACCTTCCCAACGCATAATTTGTCCTTTCTGAGTGAGTAAATTTAAAATCGGCGTATTCTATCAAAGTGCGGTCAATTTTAGATCAGTTTTCTTGAAATATTTACATAGCTTTACACTCTGATTTATAGACTTCTTAAGGGAATTTCAGTATCGTAATACTCCCTTAAACAAACATACAAAAGGAACTTTAAAATGGGTTTATTTGATTTTGTCAGTGACATTGGTAAGAAAGTTTTCTCTAAAGAAGAAGAGGCGTCTAAAGCAGTGACTCAACACATCGCAGAAGACAATCCAGGCGTAGAAAACTTATCTGTTACCGTTGAAAATGGTGTAGCAAATATCCAAGGTGTGGCAGCAAACGCAGCGGCATTAGAAAAAGCAGTATTAATGGCGGGTAACATTCAAGGTATCCACTCAGTAACAAGCGATGCAAGCATCAATAACGGTGAAACCTTAGGCAGTGATGAAACATTTTATGTAATCCAAAAAGGTGACACCTTGTGGAAAATCGCTGAGAAAGCTTACGGAAATGGCGCGAAATATACCGCTATCGTTGAAGCGAACAAAGAAGTGATTAAAGACGCGGATAAGATTTTCCCAGGCCAAAAAATTCGTTTACCGAAAGGTTTATAATTCGATAAAAAGTGCGGTTATTTTTGACCGCACTTTTTTCTTTATCAAAAATTGTTGATAAATTGTGCAATTTTAGCGGGTTTTCTATTGAATTTTCCGGTTTCTATCGACTGTTTGATTTTCTTTCGCTATAATTTGGCGGTTTTTTATTTTTACAAACAATAACGTGTTCGGTGTGGTTTTTACCGAGTGCAACATTAATTGAGGTTACAAATGTCATTAAATATTGAAACAACTCAAGGTTTAGAGCGTCGTGTGACGATCACCGTTCCAGCTGAAGCTGTAGAAAAAGCAACTCGTGAAGAATTCAAACGTGCAGCAAAAAATGTACGTGTTGATGGTTTCCGTAAAGGTCACGTGCCAGCTCACATCATTGAACAACGTTTTGGCGCATCAATCCGTCAAGATGTATTAAACGATTTATTACCACGTCATTTCTTTGACGCAGTAATCGCTGAGAAAATCAACATCGCAGGTCGTCCAACTTTCGCTATCGAAACGTTCGAACCTGGTAAAGATTTATCATTCACTGCAACTTTCGAAGTGTACCCAGAAGTTGAATTAAAAGGCTTAGAAAACATCAAAGTTGAGAAACCAACTGTTGAAATCACTGAAGCTGATATCGATAAAATGATCGATGTATTACGTAAACAACAAGCCACTTGGGTTGAAAGCAAAGCAGCAGCGGAAGCAGATTCTCGTGTAACCATCGACTTCGTTGGTTCAGTAGATGGCGAAGAATTCGAAGGCGGTAAAGCAACTGATTTCGTTCTATTCATGGGCCAAGGTCGTATGATCCCTGGTTTTGAAGAGGGCATCGTAGGCCACAAAGCAGGCGAACAATTCGATATCAATGTGACTTTCCCAGCGGAATACCATTCTGAAAACTTAAAAGGTAAAGATGCAAAATTTGCGATCACCTTGAAAAAAGTAGAAGAAATGGAATTACCAGAATTAACAGATGAATTCGTTGCTAAATTTGGTCCAAACACCAAAACTGTGGCAGATTTACGTGCAGAAATCCGTAAAAACATGGAACGTGAATTGAAAAACGCATTAGTTTCTCGCGTTAAACAACAAGTCATCAACGGTTTAATCGAACAAAACCCAATTGATGTTCCAGCTTCTGCAGTAGAAGAAGAAATCAATGTGTTACGTAACCAAGCAGCGCAACGTTTCGGTGGCAATGCACAACAAGCTGCACAATTACCACGTGAATTATTTGAAGCTGATGCAAAACGTCGTGTTCAAGTAGGTTTATTATTCTCTGAAGTAATCAAATCAAACGAATTGAAAGCGGATGAAGAACGTGCGAAAGCAATGATCGCGGATATCGCTTCTGCTTACGAACAACCAGCTGAAGTAGTTGAATATTACAGCAAAAATGAAGAGTTAATGAACAACATTCGCAATGTAGTATTAGAAGAACAAGCAGTTGATGCCGTTCTTGCTAAAGCTCAAGTGACTGAAAAAGCGTCTTCATTTGATGAGATCATGAATCCACAAGCATAATAATTGATAGAAAGTGAATTAAATTCACAGGTATATCATCGAAAAGTGCGGTCGTTTTTTTTCAATGAAAATCGACCGCATTTTGTTTTTACTGATTTTCGGGTAGAATATTGCCCGATTTTTTAGCACATATTTAGGGGCAAAAATGAGTGTAATTCCTATGGTTGTCGAACAAACCTCTCGTGGTGAACGTTCGTACGACATTTATTCCCGCCTATTAAAAGAGCGCGTGATCTTCTTGAATGGTGAAGTAGAAGATCATATGGCAAATTTGATCGTGGCACAGCTACTTTTCTTAGAATCAGAAGATCCGAAAAAAGATATCAATATTTATATTAACTCACCAGGCGGTTCAGTGACTGCGGGTATGGCAATTTACGATACCATGCAATTTATTAAACCGGATGTGCGTACTCTTTGCATTGGTCAAGCTTGCTCAATGGGCGCATTTTTACTTGCAGGAGGTGCAGCAGGAAAACGAGCTGCATTACCGAATGCACGAGTGATGATTCACCAACCGTTAGGTGGTTTCCGTGGACAAGCATCAGATATTCAGATCCACGCACAAGAAATTTTAAAAATTAAACAAACCTTAAACGAGCGTCTTGCTTTCCATACAGGTCAAAGCATCGAACGTATCGAAAAAGACACCGATCGTGACAATTTTATGTCGGCAGAAGAAGCAAAAGCTTACGGCTTAGTGGACGATGTGTTGATTAAACGTTAAGGATTTAACATGACAACAAATGATAACGATCTTCACTGTTCTTTCTGCGGAAGAGAAAAAAGTGAAGTAGGTAAATTAATTGCGGGTACAGATGGTTATATTTGTAACGAGTGTATCGAGCTTTGCCACAGTATGTTGGAAGACAGTGGAGAAATCGAAACACCTAGCGAACTGGCAGTTGAAGAAAAATTACCGACACCGCACGAAATTCGTGCGCACTTAGATGATTATGTGATTGGGCAAGATTATGCGAAAAAAGTCTTGTCAGTGGCGGTTTACAATCACTATAAACGCTTACGCACGAACCACCAAAGCAATGATGTGGAATTAGGTAAAAGTAACATCTTGTTAATCGGTCCAACAGGTAGCGGTAAAACCTTATTAGCACAAACCTTGGCACGTCGTTTAAATGTGCCTTTTGCTATGGCTGATGCGACGACGTTAACTGAAGCCGGTTATGTGGGCGAAGACGTGGAAAATGTTCTGCAAAAATTATTGCAAAACTGCGATTACGATACAGAAAAAGCAGAGCAGGGCATTATCTATATTGATGAAATTGATAAAATTAGCCGTAAATCAGAAGGCGCATCTATTACTCGAGATGTGTCTGGTGAAGGTGTACAACAAGCCTTGTTGAAATTAATTGAAGGTACTATTGCATCTGTGCCTCCACAAGGTGGACGTAAGCACCCTCAACAAGAAATGTTAAAAGTGGATACCTCAAAAATCCTCTTTATTTGTGGTGGGGCATTTGCCGGCTTAGATAAAATTATCGGTAAGCGTACACAAACAGCTACCGGAATTGGCTTTGATGCGAAAGTAGAGAAAGAAGAAGAGAAAGAAAATCTTTCTGAATTATTCCGTCAAGTTGAGCCGGATGATTTAATGAAATTTGGTTTGATTCCAGAATTTATTGGTCGTCTTCCAATGATTGCGCCATTAAGCGAATTAGATGAAGAAGCGTTGATTCAGATCCTGACTCAACCGAAAAATGCACTGACCAAACAATATCAAGCATTATTTGGCTTAGAAGATGTAGAGCTTGAATTTACACCAGAAGCATTGAAAGCGATGGCGAAAAAAGCCCTTGAACGTAAAACCGGTGCGCGTGGTTTACGCTCAATCGTTGAGGCTGTATTGTTAGATACGATGTATGATTTACCTTCAATCGAAAACTTACAAAAAGTGATTGTGGATGAAGAAACCATCGTTGAT
>CAJMPC010000021.1:0-13352 GCA_905215245.1 uncultured bacterium
CTCATTGTGGCGGTCGTGTCTTCAATTATTATCGTGTCTGTGGGTGTGATCCCTTTCTTAGGGTTAATTATTCCGAATATCGTCACACTGTATTTAGGGGATAACTTGAAGAAAGTGTTATCTCATACCGCTTTGTTAGGTGCGGTATTTGTTTTATTCTGCGATATTTTAGGTCGAAGTGTGATTTATCCTTATGAGATTTCCATTAATGCCGTGGTTGGCGTATTTGGCAGTGGTATCTTCTTATTTTTATTATTAAAGCGGTATAGAAATGGCTAAGAAATCTTCTTCTCAACTGATTGTATTGTCGTTGTTAGCCATTGTTTCTCTTGCACTCTATTTAGGCTACAACTTACCGAACCGTTGGCAATATGCCTTGGAAAATCGTGCCTTATCCTTAATTGCGATTGTGATTACAGGTGCGGCAATTGCACTCGCTACGATGATTTTTCAAACGGTTGTGAATAACCGAATTCTCACGCCGAGTATTTTGGGTTTAGATTCGCTGTATTTACTGATTCAAACGACGATTATCTTCCTTTTTGGTTCAAGCACATTGCTTTCCATGAATTCGATTGCATTGTTTGTCTTGTGTACGGGATTAATGATGGCGTTCTCATTAGTGCTTTATCACTTCCTGTTTAAGAAAGAAAACCAAAATATTTTCTTCTTATTGCTTGTTGGGATTATTTTCGGCACCTTCTTTGGTAGCTTAACGACGTTTATGGAAGTGTTGATTGATCCAAATGAATTCCAGATCGCACAAGATATTGGCTTTGCAAGTTTCAACCGAATCAATACACAAATCTTGTGGGTCGCATTAGCCATTTTAGTGGCGACGATTGTTTTCAGTTTGAAATATTGGCATTGCTTTGATGTGTTGGCGTTAGGGCGAGAAAATGCCATTAACTTAGGTATCGATTATCAAAAGACCTTAAAAGTCCTATTAATTCTCGTGGCAATTTTAACGTCAGTGTCGACTGCACTTGTTGGCCCACTTACGTTCCTCGGGTTATTAGTGATGAACGTGACCTTTGAATTTGTTCGTGATTATCGTCACAAGGTACTCATTCCTGCCGGAATGTTAATTTCCATCATTACCTTGGTTTTAGGGCAATTATTAGTGACCCATATTTTTACGTTCCGCACGACATTAAGCATCATCGTTAATTTTGTCGGCGGTGTGTACTTTATTTATTTGTTATTAAGAGCAAACAAAAAATGGCAATAGAAATTCGCAATATAACTAAAAGTTACGGAAGCAAAAAGGTGGTGGATAATGTGTCCGTTACCATTCCTACGGGGAAAATTACGTCTTTTATCGGGCCGAATGGCGCGGGGAAGAGTACGGTGCTGTCTATTATGAGCCGTTTGTTGAATGCTGATAGTGGCGAGATCTATCTCAACGGTGAATTGCTCAATCGTAAGAAAAGTAGCGATATTGCGAAACAACTTGCGATTTTAAAGCAAACGAACAACATTAATTTGCGTCTAACTATTGAAGATTTAGTCGCTTTTGGGCGTTTTCCTTATTGCAAAGGAAACTTAACCCAAACTGACCGCACTTTTATTGATAATGCCATTGCCTATATGAATTTAGATGATATTCGTCACCAATATATCGATAGTTTAAGTGGTGGTCAGCGACAACGTGCTTATATTGCAATGACGCTTGCACAAGATACCGATTATATTTTGTTGGATGAACCATTAAATAATCTGGATATGAAGCATTCTGTGCAGATCATGCAAGTTTTGCGTAAATTAGCGACAGAACTCAACAAAACCGTGGTGATTGTGATTCATGATATTAATTTCGCCTCTTGTTATTCAGACTACATTGTTGCCATGAAAAATGGAAAATTAGTGCACCAAGGCGAGATTAACCACATTATGCAATCAACCGTATTACAAGATATTTATGATATGTCGATTCCGATTCAGGATATCGACGACCATAAAATTGCCGTTTATTTTAGATAAGTAAGGAAATCTTTATGAAAAAAACATTATCAACTTTAGCGCTTTCACTCTTCGCACTTTCTGGTGTTGTACAAGCTGCGGATATTACGGTGGAAAATTCCGTTGGAAAACAAGTCGTGCCACAAAATCCACAACGTGTGGTGGTTCTCGATTTTGGTGCAGCAGACACACTTCGTGCATTAGGTGTGCAAGATAAAATTGTGGGCTTCCCACAAAGCGGAAAAATTCCAAACTATCTTTCAGAATTTGCAGACAAAAAATATAAAAATGTCGGCGATTTGAAAGAACAATCATTGGAGCAAATTAACGAGCTCAATCCGGATTTGATCATCGCGTCTAAACGTCAAGAAAAAATGATCGACAAATTTAAAGAAATTGCGCCAGTATTTAATGTTGAAAATGATTACAACAATTACTACCCGAGTTTTCAACAAAATGTGACCGCACTTGGTCAGATCTTTGGTAAAGAAAATGTTGCGAAAGAAAAACTTTCAGCATTAGAAAGTAAGGTTGACCAAGTCGCCAAAGATGCGAAAGGCAAAACAGCATTATTGGTATTGGTTAATGAAAGTAAAATCAGTGCCTTTGGTGACGGTTCTCGTTATGGTATGGTGTATCAAAAATTTGGTTTTAAATCGATTGATGACAGCATCAAATCTTCTACGCACGGCCAAAGTGTTGGTTTTGAATATATCTTAGAAAAAAATCCAGACTTTTTACTTGTCGTGGATCGTACTGCGGCGATTACAGAAAAAGCCAACAATGCACAAAAAGTATTGGATAACGATATCATCAAACAAACCAAAGCGTATAAAGATGGACACATTGTGTATCTTGATGCAGCCAATTGGTATCTTGCGTTTGGTGGTTTAGAAAGTATGGAAATCATCGCACAAGAACTTGATCGTGCAGTGAAAAAATAATACAAAAATCATCTAAAAGGGCAGTCAAGGATTGCCCTTTTTATATGTAAATTAATCTTTACACATATCAATAAACTTCCTATCATATCGGCATCATTTAATAAAACAGAGCTTATTTTATGCTGACATTTAATCCACAAGATCCTTTTTCTTGCTTTGTCACTCAAAGCTTTTCCATGAAAAGTGCGGTCGAAAATGCACAACGTTTTGCGATGTTTGATGTGCCGCTTTTAATTCAAGGTGAAACGGGTACGGGTAAAGACTTATTAGCCAAAGCTTGCCATTTTGCGAGCTTGCGTCGTGAGAAAAAATTCATTGCAGTAAACTGTGCAGGCTTGCCGGATGAAGATGCGGAAAGCGAAATGTTTGGGCGTAAAGTGGGTGACAGTGAAACCATTGGTTTTTTTGAATATGCTAACGAAGGCACGGTATTACTGGATGGTATTGCTGAGCTTTCATTAAGTTTACAGGCAAAATTATTGCGTTTTTTAACGGATGGTTCTTTCCGTCGAGTGGGTGAAGAAAAAGAACATCATGCGAATGTTCGAGTGATTTGTACTTCACAAGAACCGATGGAAAAACTGTTAGAACAAGGGAAATTACGCAGTGATTTATTCCACCGCTTAAATGTTTTAGCACTAAATGTGCCACCACTGCGTGAACGAGTAGAAGACATTCAGCCTTTAACGGAAGGTTTTTTACAAGAAATCAGCACACAGCTTAAGATTTCAATGCCGCAATATGATGCTGATTTTCTGAATTATTTAAAAGGGCAGCCTTGGCAAGGCAATGTGCGAGAACTATACAATGTCTTGTATCGCGCCTGTTCCTTAGCGAAAAATAACCAACTTGATATTGAAAGTTTAAATTTAAAACCAGTACAAAGTGCGGTCATTTCTGCGGATGATTTTGGTGAGCAAACGCTAGATGAGATCATGGGACAATATGAGGCGAGTGTACTCCGCGCTTTTTATGCCCAGTATCCAAGTACGCGAAAATTGGCACAAAGATTAGGCGTATCACATACGGCGATCGCCAATAAATTAAAACAATACGGTATTAGTAAATAATTTCTGACAGTTTAGGGAATTGTTTACAAAGTTTGAGCCATTCGACTTTATCAATTTGTACATTGAGGATAAATTCACCTTCATCCGAAATTTGTTCGTGGCGAATGCTATCTAATTGATAGAGCGCATGGCGAATTTTCCCCTCTTGCAGGAGCAGCGTGAGGGTGAAAGAAAGTATCTCATTTTTCAACCGCACTTTAATGGCTTCAAGCAGTAGATCTAATCCTTCACCTGAATGTGCTGAAAGGTAAACGGCAACTGGCTTATTCTCGTCATCATATTCAATATGGGGCGCCACATTTTCCAATAAATCAATTTTGTTATACACCAACAATGCAGGCACTTTATCAGCCTTAATTTCTTCCAACACTAAATTCACAGCTTCAATATTTTCGATCTTTCGAGCGTCTGCTGCATCAATGACGTGCAATAACAAACTGGCTTCTACCGTTTCTTGCAAGGTAGATTTAAAAGCAGACACTAAATCATGGGGGAGTTGGCGAACAAAACCAACGGTATCGGCGAGAATGGCTGTTCCAACATCTTGAATTTGTAAACGTCTTAATGTGGGATCGAGGGTGGCAAAAAGCTGATCCGCCGCATAGACATTGGCTTGCGTGATGAAATTGAATAGTGTTGATTTTCCCGCATTGGTATAACCAACCAAAGAAATGGTAGGGATATCCGCTTTTTGTCGGGTTTGGCGATTTTGGTTGCGTTGTTTTTCGACTTTTGCCAAACGATTTTGCAACTGCGCAATACGCACCTTGATTAAACGGCGATCCGTTTCTAATTGCGTTTCCCCTGGACCACGTAATCCAACTGCACCTTTTTGCTGATCTAAGCCTGTTTTTCGGCGGACTAAGCGAGTGGATAAATGCTTAAGCTGAGCTAATTCAACTTGTAATTTCCCTTCGTGCGATCGGGCTCGTTGAGCAAAGATATCTAAAATCACCCCAGTGCGATCCACTACGCGACATTGGCAGATGCTTTCTAAATTACGGGTTTGTGCAGGGGTTAATTGATGATTCACCAAAACAACATCGGCATCTAAGGCTTTCACTGCATCAGCAATTTCTTGTGCTTTCCCCTCACCGATAAAATATTTTGCTTGTGGTGTAGCACGGCTTGTGGTGATGATTTGTAAAATCTCAACATTGGCAGATTCCGCTAAAAGTTGGAATTCTTGTAGATCTTCAATGTTTTTATTTTGAGAAAAGAAAACATGCACGACGACAGCTTTATCTTTTGTCGATTGGCTATTGTCGCCTGTTTTAGATGACGAAAGTGCGGTTGAAATTTCAGGTGAATTTTCAACCGCACTTAAACTGATGAAATCGTTCATTGAACAGAATTATTCTGCTTGTGTTTCTACTTCCGCTGCAGCGTCAGAAGTTTGTGCTGCATGATGACCGCCATTATTATTGTGGTGAGAAACAGAACGTGCTGGAACCACAGTTGAAATAGCGTGTTTGTACACCATTTGATTAACAGTGTTTTTTAATAAAATCACGAATTGGTCGAATGATTCGATTTGACCCTGTAATTTAATCCCATTAACGAGATAAATCGAAACAGGAATACGTTCACGGCGTAACGCATTCAAATAAGGATCTTGTAATGATTGTCCTTTTGCCATTTTGCTATCCTTTGTTGTTATATGTTAATTAATGATAGAAACGAGTTGTCTCCATCGCCAAATATAGCAATAAACATTTTTCTTGTCTATGGGTTTATCTCTTTGCTTTCACGCAGTTTTTTCAGAATTGTTTTCATTTTTTCATCTAGTTGTGCATTGAAACGTAGTGTTTCGCCCGTTTTCGGGTGTTCAAATCGAATAGAAAATGCATGTAAAAACAAACGATTGAGTCCGAGATCTTGCATATATTTATCGAATTCTTTATCACCGTATTTATCATCCAGCGCAATCGGGTGACCTGCATATTGGGTATGAACTCGGATCTGATGGGTTCTTCCCGTTACAGGCGACGCTTTTACTAGGGTCGCATTTTGATAGCGTTCTTCAATGGCAAATCGCGTTTCTGAAGGTTTGCCTTGTTCACTGACTTTAACGATGCGTTCGCCACTAGCCAGTTCATTTTTCAATAAAGGCGCTTGTACAACTTTCACGTGAGATTGCCATTGTCCACGTACGAGTGCGAGATAATCTTTTTGCACCGTTTTAACACGAAGTTGTTCGTGTAAGTTGCGTAAGGCAGAGCGTTTTTTCGCTACCAATAAAATACCCGATGAATCTCGGTCTAAACGGTGAACCAATTCTAAAAAACGGGCTTCAGGACGTAATGCACGTAAGGCTTCAATTACACCAAAATTCAAACCACTCCCGCCATGAACCGCAATACCGGAAGGTTTATCCAATACTAATAAACAATCATCTTCAAAAATAATATGGCTTTCAAGGGAAGCGACTTTATTCAAGTTTTTAGAAATCGGTGCAGTATTTTTTTCAGAAACACGAACTGGCGGCACACGCACCACATCACCATTTTGTAATTTATATTCAGGTTTGATTCGCCCTTTGTTCACACGTACTTCGCCTTTACGCAGAATGCGATAAATCAAACTTTTTGGCACACCTTTTAATTTAGCCAATAAATAATTATCAATGCGTTGTCCTGCTTCATCTTCAGAAATCGTGAGCATTTTGACGGATTGATTGATGATTTTTTCTTGTTTTTCAGTCATTGAATCTGTCCTTTAAAAATTGGGCTGAATCATATCACAATATCCCTGGTGATAATAGCAAGAATGCCTTGCTAATTTAGCCCCGAATGTGGATAATAGAGCGTCTTTCTGCGCCTAAAATTTGGCATTTAGAAAGCGATTTTGTATGTTGGTCAAAACTCAATGCGGCGAATGGCGTAAGACATTGATAATCAACATGTTTTTCTTGAAGGTTAACGCTTCCTTGCAATGCGTAATTAACACACCGCATTGTTTTACGAAAATTGTCTTAGATATCAATTGAGTATGCTATCAATGCACCCAGCAACACACAGTCGTGAGATTGACTGTTCGCGAGAAACACGAGGTCGATGGCTAAGGTCAGTAAATCTGTAAAGTGCGGTTAATTTTCAAGGTATTTTAGATAATTCAAACGAGAAATTGACAATGAAAAGAATGTTAATCAATGCGACTCAAAAAGAAGAGTTGCGCGTTGCGTTGGTCGATGGCCAGCGTTTATTCGACTTGGATATTGAAAGTCCGGGTCATGAACAGAAAAAAGCAAATATTTACAAAGGGAAAATCACTCGCGTAGAGCCGAGTTTAGAAGCAGCTTTTGTGGATTATGGTGCAGAGCGCCATGGCTTCCTTCCTTTAAAAGAAATTGCCCGCGAGTATTTCCCTGCTGATTATGTGTTCCAAGGTCGTCCAAATATCCGTGATATTTTGACTGAAGGCCAAGAAGTGATCGTTCAGGTGAACAAGGAAGAACGCGGCAATAAAGGCGCAGCCTTAACCACTTTTGTTTCCCTTGCCGGTAGTTATTTGGTGATTATGCCAAACAATCCACGTGCAGGTGGTATCTCTCGCCGTATTGAAGGTGATGAACGTATCGAATTAAAAGAAGCATTGAGTTCTTTAGATGTACCAGAAGGCGTTGGCCTTATCGTGCGTACAGCGGGTGTAGGTAAATCACCAGAAGAATTACAATGGGACTTAAAAGTACTTTTACATCATTGGGAAGCGATTAAACAAGCTTCACAAAGCCGTCCTGCGCCATTCTTAATTCACCAAGAAAGTGATGTGATCGTTCGTGCAATCCGTGATTACTTGCGTCGTGATATTGGTGAGATCTTAATTGATAGCCCGAAAGTATTTGAAAAAGCGAAAGCACACATCAAACTTGTACGTCCAGATTTCATCAATCGTGTGAAATTGTATCAAGGCGAAGTGCCGCTATTTAGTCACTATCAAATTGAGTCGCAAATTGAATCCGCCTTCCAACGTGAAGTGCGTTTACCTTCTGGTGGTTCGATTGTGATCGATGTGACAGAAGCATTAACAGCGATCGATATCAACTCGGCGCGTTCAACTCGTGGTGGTGATATTGAAGAAACCGCATTAAATACCAACCTTGAAGCCGCAGATGAAATTGCTCGTCAATTACGTTTACGTGACTTAGGTGGTTTAGTGGTCATCGATTTCATCGATATGACACCTGTTCGTCACCAACGTGAAGTTGAAAACCGTATCCGTGATGCCGTGCGTCAAGACCGTGCTCGAATTCAAATCAGCCGTATTTCTCGCTTCGGTTTATTGGAAATGTCACGTCAGCGTTTAAGCCCATCATTAGGTGAGTCTTCTCATCATGTTTGCCCACGCTGTCAAGGTACAGGTAAAGTGCGTGATAATGAAAGTTTATCACTTTCCATCTTACGTTTAATTGAAGAAGAAGCGTTAAAAGAAAATACCAAACAAGTACACACTATCGTGCCGGTACAAATTGCGTCTTACTTACTTAACGAAAAACGTAAAGCTGTTCATAGCATCGAAAAACGCCATGATGTTGATATTATCGTGGTGCCAAATGAAGCAATGGAAACGCCGCATTTCAGCGTATTCCGTGTACGTGAAGGCGAAGAGCTAAATGAATTAAGCTATAACTTAGCGAAATTCCATGATGCACAAGACGATACATTTGTACCAGAAGAGTCTCTTGTTTCTCGCAATATCGAAACTGCAGCAGTGACCTCTGAGCAAGTGATGGAAAGTGCAGCAGTATCTCTATCGATCCCAACGGCTGCACCAGCACCAGTTGAGCGTAAATCGGAAGAACCGTCATTGTTTGCAAAAATTGTTGCTGCAATTAAAGGTTTATTTGCTTCTGAACCAAAAGAAGAAGAGAAAAACCAAAATAACCGCAACAATCGTAACGGCAACCGCAATAATCGTCGCAATCAAGATCGTCGTAATAATCGTCGTTCTCGCAACGAAAATAGTGACAATGCGAAAAATACAGACGAAGAAAATACACGTCCAACTCGTGAGCGTGTGAATAATCGTCGTAATCGTCGCAACGTTAATGAAGAGGTTATTTCAGAAAGTGCGGTTAATTTAACGAATGTTTCTGATGATAATCGTCAAGAAGAAAAAGCAGAGAAACCGGTAGCTGAGCGTCGTCAACGTCGTGATTTACGTAAACGTGTTCGTATTGATGACAATGCAAATAACGCAAATGAGAATGTGATTGAAGCAGTTGAAGTTCCAGCGATTAAAAATGACGTGGTTGAAAACAACACTGTTGATAATACAGAAGATAAACCACGTCAAGAACGTCAGCGTCGTACTCCACGTCATTTACGTACATCGAATAATCAACGCCGTCGTCGTAATGAAGTGAAGTCACCAATGCCATTATTTGCGGCAGTTGCTTCGCCTGAATTAGCAAGCGGTAAAGTATGCATCGATTATTCTGCGGTGAATGCACCGAAAGAAAATAATTTCTTATCGGTGGATGAATTGCTTGAGCAAGAAAAAACGAAAAAAGGTGTGATTACGCCAGCAACAGGTATTGTCGTGGAAGAGAAATCAGTTGAAGCACAACCAGCGTTAGATTTCATTACTCAACCGGCAAATGAAGCTGTTCAACAGAAAGTGCAAGAATCATTAGAACGCTTGCATCATAAATCAGAACCTGTTGCTAAAGTTGCAACGACAGAAGTTGAACCACAAGAGAAAACAGAGTTTGTTCGCTCTTATGTGTTCACTGGTCGTGCAGGTACCATTTCAGCGGTACAACACACTAAAGCAGCGATGACATTAGCTAAAGCACCAGATGAAGAGTCTAAACCATTCCCAATTGTAGAATGGACGGAGTCTCGCTATTACTTTAACGGTAAAGGCGCCGCAGGCCATCATAGTGCAATTAGTCATATTTATTCTGAAGCGACACAAGCGAAATCAGAGTAATATCTTAATCATAAAGACGGAGCCAGTAGGTTCCGTTTTTTATTTTGTGTATTTTTAAAACATAGTGATTTAAAAGTAGTCAGTCAGATAATTTTTTTATTTTCTTGCTTGACGGGATGGGGGAAAAAACGTATTATTCACCTCGCTTAAATCACGGAGGAATGGTCGAGTGGTTGAAGGCACCGGTCTTGAAAACCGGCGAGGGTTTACGCCCTCCGTGAGTTCGAATCTCACTTCCTCCGCCATCAAATTCAAAAAATCCCTAAGTCGAAAGATTTAGGGATTTTTGCTTTTCAGTCTATTAAAAAATATCTTATTTTTTGACCGCACTTTCTTGGGCTTCTTTAAAGGCAAGGTATTCTTCTAAGGTCTCAATCGCCTCTAAACATTTTTGACGGCGCGTTAAATAAATTGCCGCAGTTTGCTTATGCATATCTCGTTGAATATCTGTTTGTGCCGTATCCGCTTGTGCTTTAGCTTCTTCGTATTTTTCCGTGAGTTGCTGCAAGGCTTCATAATACTTTTCTAGACGCTCTCTAGGAGGGAGACGATGAATGCTATGTTGTGATTTACTACTTGCAACTTGTGGCTCTGCTATTTTCGGCTGAATGGGCTTTTTATGCTTGCGATTCATGGCTTCGGTCAAGGCGGTACATTGCCCTAAAAGATGTTCTGCCATAAATACAATTTGTTCTTCATTTTGATGAGTAATTTTACATAGCTTAGTTAAGCTTTGTTGGATTTCTTTGAGATAAAAACCGACGGTTTCAAAATCTTCGGTAAATAAAGTGCGGTTAAATTTCGCGTTGATTTTTTTATCAGAGTCAGCTTGATAGGCTTGAGTTAGTTGCTGTACTTTTTGTTCTAGCGTATTGAGTAATGATTGAATAGACATAAAAAATCCCCGCATAATGTATGCAGGGATTATAACGATTAAAGGGTCATGGCTGCAATCCAACCGAACGCTAATAGTGGGATATTGTAGTGAATAAAGGTTGGCACAACAGAATCCCAAATGTGGTCGTGTTTACCATCTATATTTAAACCGGATGTCGGCCCAAGTGTTGAGTCAGAAGCCGGTGAACCCGCATCCCCTAATGCTGCTGCTACACCTACGATAGCTACTGTCGCAAGTGGTGAGAAACCAAAAGAGAGACAGAGTGGTACATAAATTGAGGTAATAATTGGTACAGTTGAGAAAGAAGAACCAATACCCATGGTAATCAATAACCCAACGAGTAACATTAAGAATGCGGCAACGCCTTTACTTTGAATCGCACCGGTTGAAAGTGCATCAACTAATTCTTTCACGCCACTTGTGGTATTAATCACATTCGCGAAACCAGAGGCAGCAATCATAACGAAGCCAATCATTGCCATTAAGCGTAAACCTTGTTGGAAAATGTCGTTACTTTCTTTGAGTTTGAAGATACCGAATGCCCCGAAAATGATTAAACCGACTAAACCACCAATAATTGTAGAGCTTGTGAAAAGCTGGGTGGCAAAAGTGGCGACAATGGCGACCGCACTTGCGGTAATTTGAATAGGTTTAATATTCGCAATGTGTTGTTCAATTTCAGCTGTAGTGGGTTCTGCCGTTGTCACAACATACTCGCGCGGTTTGCGATAGGTAACAAATACGGCAGTGAGTAAACCAAGAATCATACCAATAACAGGGATAAGCATAGCAAAAGAAACTTCACCAACACTGGTTTGTAAACCGAGTGGAGCACCAGCCAGATTGATATTTTTTACTAAAACGCTTTCGATAAAGATTTTCCCGAAACCGACAGGCAAGATCATATAAGTTGCGGTTAAACCAAAGGTAATAATACAAGCCACTGCACGACGATCGATTTTTAAACGGTTAAAAATAGAAAGTAAAGGCGGTACCACAATCGGAATAAACGCAATGTGTACTGGGAGCAAGTTTTGGGATGAAATTGAGAATAAAAGCAAAATACCAAGTAGCATATATTTAAACCAAGCTAAATTTTTGCCGGTTGGTGTTTTATTCATTCGGGTAATGATTTTGTAGGCAAGCAAATCAGTGATACCAGATTTTGAAATCGCAATGGCAAATGCACCGAGCATCGCATAGTTCATGGCAACTTCAGCACCACCACCTAAACCACCTGTAAAGGCTTCAATGGTTTTGCTTAAACCTAAGTCTCCGCATAAACCAGCTGTAAGGGCCGAAATCACAAGTGCGATAACCACGTTCACGCGCAGTAGGCTTAACGCCAGTAGCACGACAATTGAAATAACAACGGGATTCGATAACATATTGTTGTTCCTTATTGATTAATTAAAAGAAAAAGGTCGCATAAAAGAAAATTGATTTAAGGTTAAATGTCGCATAGTAATAAACTCCTGTAAATTAATAATAAAACAAAACCCCTCGAAAGTTGCCTTCCGAGGGGTAAGATTTTTTTGATCTTTATCTTGTCAGCTCGGAAGAAATCTTCCAAGCACGCCAACAGCCTGAAAGATTATTCAGTTGAATGGCGATGATGGTGACGAAGGATAAAGTTCATTTGAAACTCTCTTATTTAGATAACTAAATTGAATTACTTTTTAAAATACGGTAAAGCGAAAAGGATTGCAAGCCTTTTTTCTAAAAAATTTGAAAATTAAAGTGCGGTATGATTTTCAGTAGTTTTTTCCGTTTCATCGGTTTGAGCAATATGCGGGAAACCACCAAGCTCTTTTAAATGATTCACCATATAGCAAAATAATTCTGCCGTACGTTCGGTATCATATAGTGCCGAGTGTGCTTGTTTACCATCAAAAGGAATTTTTGCCGCTTGGCATGCTTTAATGAGAACCGTTTGTCCAAACATAAAACCGGCAAGCGTTGCGGTATCAAACATCCCAAAAGGGTGGAATGGATTGCGTTTTACGCCCGTACGTTCAGCCGCCGCCATCACGAAGCTTTGGTCAAAAGCAGCATTGTGCGCCACGATGATAGAACGCTGACATTCAGCATCTTTTTGTCCACGACGCACCATTTGGAACAATCCTGTGATGGCATCTAATTCAGATACGGCACCACGCAATGGATTGTGAATATCAATCCCGTTAAATTTGAGTGATTCGGGATTAATATTCGCACCTTCAAATGGTTCAATATGGAAATGGCATTTTTGATCAGGGTGTAAATTGCCATTTTCATCCATTTTTAAGGTAATTGCCGCAAGCTCTAAAAGTGCATCTTTTTTCGCATCAAATCCAGCTGTTTCCACATCAATAATGACAGGGAAATAGCCACGGAACCGATTTTTTAATTGGTGGTGATAAGGAATTTCAGGTGTATCTGACACAATGTATTCCTTAATTCCCTAAAGCTGATTTTGCACTTTTGTTTTCAATAAACTCGATCTTATAACCATCCGGATCTTCAACGAATGCAATCACAGTTGTGCCACCTTTAACAGGGCCC
>CAJMPC010000022.1:0-13058 GCA_905215245.1 uncultured bacterium
CCACCCGCGTGAATCATTATAGAGTGACCACGAACTTCATCTAATTTTTTAAGACGTGGCGCTAAAACAGGGTTAGTTGCAGTGCCATCATGTAATACAGTTAAAGCAGGTAAGTCACCTAAGTGAGCATCATCTTGCCATGGATAACCGTGTTGTTTTGCACCTTTAGGGTCCCAGTGACCACCAGCAGCTAAACCTGCTGTTAATTTACCGTCTTTTTCTTTTGGATCACAGCTTGGATTTTCATGAATGTGGAAACCATGTAAACCTTCAGCTAAACCTTGTAGATTTGGTGTAAATACTAAACCATAATTTGATTCAGTAATAGTTACAGTCCCTACATCTTTGTTACCATTTGCAGGATCTAATTGTTGTACTTTTACTTCGATTGAAGGACCTGCTGGTTTTGCCATATGGTCATGTGCATTTGCCACGCCAGCAGCACAAATTCCGCTGATTGCTAATGCTAAGAGAGTTTTCATTTTCATCATAAGCTCCTTTACTTTAGAAAGACTCAAATTGATTCTACCTAAATACCAATAAAAAAATAGTGGTTTATATTAAGTATTTGACAATTAAATCGATTTGATTTTTCTATCAATCAAATCTATCCGCCAATAAAAACTGTAAAACTGCATCCATTCTTAAATGCGGGATACTTTCGCCTTGTTGTAAAACTTGAGGTTCAAAGGAATCAAAATCAAAAGATTGTTTTGACCAGAACTCTGCATTAGGTAGTTTACTTGGTACAGACCCTGGATAAAGCGTAATAAGTTGCTTATCTAAAGAACGCACACCTTGAATGGCTTTGATTTGTTTACCGTTTTGATTAACTAAAACTTGTTTTGTCGCTCGAATCGCAGCAATTGCCGTGTATTCTGTATCAATCCCTTCAAATTCAACATGACGACCACCCTCTTGCACCAATTGGCGCATTAGGCTAATTAAGTTTTGAATTTGATCTGTCGTGATATGATCGGCTTTTGTTGCCACAAACATGAGCTTATCAATATTTGGGGAAAACAAGCGATTAAGTAAATTGCGTTTCCCATAATGGAAATTTTTGAAAAGCTGATTAAGCCCTGTTTGCATATCGATAAAGGCTTGTTGACTATGATTTAGTGGCGTTAGGCAATCCGCTAAAATTACTTGGCGATCAAAAGTAGAAAAATAATTTTCATAAAAGCCTTTCACTACCTTATTACGATAATAATCATATCGCTTATTCAACACGGCAAAATAGCTATTCGATTTCGCCTCTCTTTTCAATTTTTGCCATTGTTCTTCTGACAAATGCAATAACGGAAAAAATTGCAAAACAGGTGCACCTTCTAATTCCCCAGGCAAGACAAATCGGCCAGGTTGAATAAATTGCATTCCTTCTGCTTTGCAAGCGAGCAAATAATCGGTATACGATTTTGCAATCTGCGCTAAAACATCTTCATTGACGACCGCACTTAGGTCAAGCTTTTTCAGCTTATCCAACCAATCTTGTGCAAACTGTTGACGAATACCTGATGTAATTTTAGCTTGTTCAAGTGACCATTGTTGAAAATCTAAATTCAGCAAAGGTAAATCCAATAACCATTCACCAGGGTAATCAAAAATATCCAAGTATAATGTGCCACGTTCTTTAAAATGGCGAAGTAAGCCCGATTGGCGTTCAAAACGAATAGCAAGACGTGTTTCACTCACGCCTCGAGTAGATTGGCACCATTGTGGAGGATTATTCATTAAATCATTGAGATTCGCTTCATAATCAAAACGTGGAATACTTAAATCCTGCTGAGGCACACGTTTTACCGCTAAAATAGATTGATTTCGGGCAGCCTCAAATAAAGGAAGATGTGCATTTCCCTCTTGATTAATATGTAACAATTGATTAATCAAGCTCGTAATAAAGGCTGTTTTACCGCTTCGACTTAGCCCTGTCACAGCCAAACGTAAAGTGCGGTCAAATCCACGATTGATTATTTGATTAATTTCCCGATTAATTGATTTAAACATATCCTAAAAATCCAATAACTAGCCATTTTTGCCAAGATATTTTACAATTCACTCAATTTATCACAAAACGGTCTTTAATAATAAAGCTATGTTACGTCGAAATGTCACTTTTTGTTTTTTATTGTGTGGGTTGAGCCAAATTAATCTGGCACAAGCCGCGCCAAGCATACCCAAAATGCTGACAGAAAACGGCTTAACATACTGCACGAATGCATCGGGTTTTTCCTTTAACCCACAAACTGCAGACGCTGGTACTAGTATGAATGTGGTGACGGAGCAAATTTATAACAAACTGTTTGATATTAAAGATCATAGTGCTGCGCTTGTTCCAGTATTAGCACAATCCTATTCAATTTCATCTGATGGTAAACAAATTCTCATTAATCTTCGTAAAGGGGTGAAATTCCATCATACTCCTTGGTTTACACCAACTCGTGACTTTAATGCAGAAGATGTGGTCTTTTCGATTAATCGTGTTTTAGGACATGATACTTATCTGCCAACACTCTCAGATGATGTTGTAACCTATAAAAATCCACAATATAGAATCTTCCACGAGCAAGCCAAAAAGGTACACTTTCCGTATTTTGAAAGTATTAAGCTGAATCAAAAAATTAAAAGTATCACGGCAACGAATCCTTATCAGGTCAAAATTGAACTGTTTGAACCCGATGCCTCAATTCTGTCGCATCTTGCCAGTCAATACTCTATTATTTTCTCGCAAGAATATGCATATCAATTAAGTGCCGATGATAATCTCACCCAATTGGACACACATCCTGTTGGCACGGGTCCTTATCAAGTAAAAGATTACGTTTATAACCAATATGTTCGCTTGATACGCAATGAAGCTTATTGGGAAAAGAAAGCCAAAATTGAAAATATTATTGTGGATCTTTCTGCGGATCGCACAGGACGTTTAATTAAATTCTTTAATAATGAATGTCAAATCGCGTCTTATCCCGAAGTCAGCCAACTCGGTTTATTAAGTGAAAAGGACGACCGTTATTATCTGCAATCTACGGACGGAATGAACTTGGCCTATTTGGCTTTCAATTTCCAAAAGCCATTAATGCAAGATAAAACTATTCGTCAAGCCATTTCGCAAAGCTTAAACCGTTTTAGAATTGTGCGAAATATTTACCACAATACAGCAACCGTAGCGAATAATATTATTCCTGATATTTCTTGGGCTTCTGCGATTAATACGCCTGATTTTTCTTATGATTATCAGCCCTCTGAAGCGGAAAAAACGTTACGTGATAAAAAACTTGCGTTAAAGATGTGGGTAATAAACGAAGAGCAAGTATATAACCCTGCACCAATTAAAATGGCGGAGCTCATCAAATGGGATTTAGCCAAAGCCGGCGTGGACGTTAAAGTGCGGTCAGTAACACGCACGTTTTTAATCGAACAATTACGCAAAGACACTGAGGATTATGATTTAATTTTAACCGGTTGGCTTGCTGGAAATCTTGATCCTGACGGTTTTATGCGCCCGATTTTAAGCTGTGATACACAAAAGGAAATCACTAATCTATCCAATTGGTGTAACCCTGAATTCGATAAGATGATGGATCGCGCACTATCCACCAATCATTTGTATGAACGGTCTAAAGCGTATAACAATGCGCAAGATCTCATTTTAAACGAATTACCTATTGTGCCAATTGCAAACGTAAAACGACTTTTAGTCGCACGTGGTAATGTAAAAGGAATTGAGATGACCCCATTTGGTAGCATCAATTTTTCTACCTTGTATTTCATGAAAAATAAGGAGAAAAAATAATGCTCTTTTCAGCCATTCGTCATGTGGTTTGGGTAACCATTTTATTATTGATTTTATCCGTATTAAGTTTTGTGATTTTAATGCGAGATCCGCTCAATGCCGATCTTGTCACAAATAACATTTATAGTGCCTATTATCATTACCTTACATCATTGTTACAGGGCGATTTAGGGATTACCTATAACGGTGGAGAATCGTTAAAAGATTTAATTTTTACTGTATTACCACCCACATTAGAACTCTGTTTTACCGCACTTTTATTGGCTTGCATCTTAGGCATTCCTCTCGGCGTGTTAAGTGCGGTCTATAATCAGCGTCCTTGTGCACGCGCATTGCAAAGTATATCTAATGTTGGTTTATCTATTCCTATTTTCTGGTTTGCCCCGATTTTACTCTATGTGGCCGCTATTCAAAGCTGGGAGATTGCAGCCATCGGGCAGTATAATTTGCTGTATGAAATCAAACCTATCACAGGCTTCCCTACTATTGACATGTGGTTTGTTGATGTCCCTTACAGAACCAAAATCGTACAAAACGTTTTACAGCATTTAGCCTTGCCTACATTAGTGCTTTGTATTCTGCCGACAATGGAATTTATCCGAATCATTCAGCAACGAGCTGATTATTTACTTCAACAAGAATATGCCAAAGCGGCTGTAACACGTGGATGGTCGAAATGGACGATTTTAAAACGTTACGTTTTTCGTAATACATTTCCATTATTGATTCCACAGCTTACTCGCGTATTTACCTTAGTATTAACACAATGTATGTTGGTAGAAAACGTTTTAGGTTGGCCAGGAATCGGGCGTTGGCTGATTGATGCCGTAACCCAACAAGATTACAACAGTATTTCGGCTGGTGTCGTAGTGATCGGTGTTTGCATCATCATTATTGATACCTTAACCAAGTCGCTGATGTTTATGTTAGATCCATTTAATAAGAAGGGCTGGTATGCAAGATAGAGAACCTGATGAATTTCGTGAAAGCACCTCCCTCTTGCAAATTTGGTTGCTTTTCCGACAAAATCGTGTGGCATTATTTAGTTTCTACTTATTTTTTATCCTGATTTTGGTCGCTCTTTTTCCGAAGCTAATCATGCCTTATAGCGAAAGCATGGAGTTTGTGGGAGAGGAATTAATGCCACCATCTTGGGTAGAAAAAGGTAGTATCGCCTTTTTCTTTGGCACGGATGATCTTGGCCGAGATGTACTCAGTCGATTAATTATGGGAACACAATACACCCTTGGTTCATCCCTTTTGGTAGTTATTGCCGTGGCGATTATTGGGGGCGCATTAGGTATTCTCGCGGGTATGTCTGACGGGATTAAAGCACGTTTTTTAAGTCATTTTTTTGATGCTTTTTTATCGATTCCTATTTTGCTGATTGCCATTATCATTTCCACGTTAATGGAACCAAGCTTGATGAATGCCATGTTTGCTACCCTATTAGCTATTTTGCCGTATTTTGTGCATGCCATTTATCAAGCGATTCAACAAGAGCTGAAGAAAGACTATGTTCTCTTACTAAGATTAGATGGGATTTCAAACTGGGAGCTATTAAAAAGCACAATTTTGCCGGATATTAGTGCTATCTATACGCAAGAAATCGCTCGCGCATTTGTTGTGGCAATTTTAGATATCACAGCACTAAGTTTTATTTCTCTTGGTGCGCAACGCCCTATGCCAGAATGGGGGACAATGATAAAAGACTCACTGGAGTTAATTTATCTTGCGCCTTGGACTGTTTTATTACCTGGTTTTGCTATTATTTTTACCATTTTATTAAGCATTATTTTTACTAACGGATTGTGTCAAGCAATCAATAAATATTACGAGTAACCCATGGCGCTGTTAGATATTCGCAATCTTAATATTGAAATTCAAACACCAAACGGCCGCATAAAAATTGTGGACGGCGTCAATCTTTCGCTTAATGAAGGTGAAATTCTAGGACTTGTCGGTGAGTCAGGCTCCGGTAAAAGTTTAATCGCTAAAGTGATCAGTAATTCCATCAAGGAAAACTGGATTGTCACCGCTGACCGTTTTCGTTTTAATGACGTTGAATTACTTAAACTCACACCTAATCAGCGTAGAAAAATCGTCGGAAAAGAAATTTCAATGATCTTCCAAAATCCATTAAGCTGCCTTGATCCAAGTCGAAAAATTGGTAAGCAGCTTATCCAAAGTATTCCAAACTGGACGTTTAAAGGCAGTTGGTGGCAATGGTTTGGTTGGAAAAAACGTCGTGCGATTGAATTACTACACCGTGTAGGGATTAAAGACCACAAAGACATTATGGCTAGCTATCCTGATGAGCTCACTGAAGGTGAGGGCCAAAAAGTGATGATCGCCGTAGCCGTTGCAAATCAACCTCGTCTATTAATTGCAGACGAACCCACTAATTCTTTAGAATCCATTACCGCCTTGCAAATTTTCCGCTTGCTTTCGAGCATGAATCAAAACCAAGGCACAACGATTTTATTAGCAAGTAACGATCTTAAAAGTATCAGTGAATGGTGTGATAGTATTTCTGTACTTTATTGTGGACAAAATACGGAATCGGGACCAACTGAACAATTATTGGACACGCCTCATCACCCTTATACGCAAGCATTGCTCTACTCTGTGCCGGATTTTAGTCGCCCTTTAAGCTTTAAAAGCAAATTAGGGACACTCGAAGGCACTGTACCAATTTTAGAACAAATGCCTATTGGTTGTCGTTTAGGGCCACGTTGTCCTTTCGCTCAACGTGAATGTATTCAAAAACCAAGCCGCTACCGCATTAAACAGCATGAGTTCTCCTGCCATCATCCGATAAATCTTCGAGAACGGCAGTTTAAAGATAAAGTGGCCGCTTCACCGCTTACGCTTAACACTGAATCAAAAGGAAACGAATAATGCCATTATTAAAAGTGGAAAATCTTAGTAAAACCTTTGATGGTCCAGCCAAACTTTTTGGCTCTGAGCAGTTTTATGCGGTAAAGGACGTCAGCTTTTCGCTTAGTCGGAAAGAAACGCTTGCGATTATTGGTAAAAATGGCTCAGGAAAATCCACCTTAGTGAAAATGATTGCAGGAATTACCCCTCCTACATCTGGAAAAATCTTATTTAATGATTTACCGCTCCAATTTGAAGATTTTCACTATCGTGCACAACATATCCGAATGGTTTTCCAAGATGCAAATTCTGCGTTTAATCCTCGTTTGAATATTGGCCAAGCCTTAGATGCACCACTGCGATTAATTACTGATTGGGATGAAGAAACGCGCAATCAAAAGATCTTTGAAACGCTTTCATTAGTAGGGCTTTATCCAGATTACACCAATCTTAAAATTAAGCATCTCTCTGTTAGTCAAAAACAGCGGATCGCTTTGGCTCGCGCGCTCATTCTTCAGCCTGAAGTGATTATTATCGATGACGCACTTGGTACATTAGATACCTCCGTTCGTGTTCAATTGCTTAATCTAACTTTAGATTTACAAGAACATTTAGGTATTTCCTATATTTATGTTGGACAAAACTTAGGGATTATCAAACATATTGCGGATCAAGTCTTGGTGATGGACGAAGGTGAAATTATCGAATCAGGTACACCAAGAGAAATCTTTACCAATCCTCAAAATAATATTACTCGCCTTCTTGTAGAAAGCCATTTTGGTCAATTGCTTGATGAAAATGCTTGGCAAACAACCACTTCCTAAGCACCTTCAAATACAAGTTAGGCATAGACATATCCCAAAAACGCCTTTAAAATTGACCGCTCTTTTCATTCTTTTAACAAAATAGGAAAGCATCTATGCAAGCATTACTAAAACTCACTAACTTTGTGAGCAAAACTTTTGCACTATGGGCGATTGTTTTTGCTCTTCTCGCCTTTCTCTTCCCTGCACAATTTAAAATTTTTGCTCCCTACATTCCTTACCTTTTAGGTTTGGTGATGTTTGGTATGGGAATTACCTTAACTTTTGCTGATTTCACTGAAGTGGCTAAACACCCTAAATCAGTATTCATTGGTGTAGCAGGGCAATTTATTATTATGCCGGCTATTGCCTTTGGATTAGCAAAAGCCTTTGATTTACCAGCTGATTTAGCGGTTGGTGTGATTCTTGTAGGTTCTTGCCCAGGTGGCACTTCATCAAACGTAATGACTTACTTAGCGAGAGGTAACACCGCGCTTTCTGTCGCATGTACAACAATTTCAACATTACTTTCACCATTATTAACGCCAACTATTTTCTATGTTTTAGCAAGTCAATGGTTAGATATTGATGCTGGCGCCATGTTTATGTCTGTCTTAAAAATGGTATTGTTCCCAATTTTCTTAGGTTTAGTTGTTCGTGCACTCTTCAAAAAACAAGTAGAGCAAGCAAGCCAAACTATGCCATTAGTCTCTGTTATCTCTATCGTCTTAATCCTGGCAGCGGTAGTAGCAGTAAGTAAAGATAAAATCGTAGAATCAGGCCTATTAATTTTCAGCGTAGTGGTTTTACATAACTGCTTAGGCTATTTAATTGGTTACTTTGCAGCGAAATTATTTAAACTTAATACTGCAGATAGCAAAGCGGTGGCAATTGAAGTGGGTATGCAAAACTCAGGTTTAGGAGCCGCGCTGGCTGCCGCACATTTCAACCCAATTGCAGCGGTACCAAGTGCTTTATTTAGTTTTTGGCACAATGTATCAGGTCCAATTTTGGCAAATATTTTCTCCAATATCAAAAATGAAAAATAAGCGATTTGGGCAAAAAAATAAGGGCGGAAATTATATTCTGCCCTTTCTACATTTTATTGTTTTACTTAACCGAACCACAATTTAAACAATATAAATACTGCCCTTTTGGATCATTAAATTTGGTTAACACATTCAGTTGTTTTTTCACTTGATGCACTTCCTGTGGTAATCCTAACCAATTTGTCAGTAACGCTTGGCCTTTTTGTTTAAGCTTGCGATCTAATTTAGCTAAGAAGCTATTATCTTCATCAACCAACCATTGCACACTAAAATTATCCATGTATTTATCAGGATGTTGATTGACTAGCGCGACCACTTTATCAATGGCTATATCAATATCACCTAATTCGTCGACTAAGCCGTTTTTCTGTGCATCTTGTCCTAACCAAACTTGGCCTTGAGCAATTTTATCCACTTTATCTTTTGATAATTGACGCCCACGGCTTACCACATCTAAGAAACGATCATAACCATTCTCAATACTGAGTTGGTAAATATCCTGAGTATTTTTACCCAATGGACTCAACGCTGACGTTTCTGCGAGATCTGTTGTCGCTACGCCATCGGTACTCATTCCCATTTTTTTGATTGTATTTTCAAAGGTTAGGAATAATGCAAAAATCCCGATTGAACCTGTAATCGTATTTTTATCCGCTACGATATAGTCGGCAGTTGAAGAAATCCAATAACCACCAGAAGCTGCCATGCCCCCCATTGATACTACAACAGGTTTGCCTGCTTTTTGAAGATTTTCAGTTTCCTGGCGAATAATTTCAGAGGCAAATGCACTGCCACCCGGTGAGTTAACACGGAGAACAACAGCCTTCACTTTCTCGTTATCGTAGGCCTGTCTTAATAACTTCGCAATAGTATCGCCACCTGCAGATTCTTCATCACTTTCACCATCAATAATCGTCCCCTCTACATTCACTACCGCAACGATATTTTTTTCACTTGGATCTACAGAGAAACGATCGCCTAAATCAGATAAATAATCTTCAAAATCGACTAATTTGGCTTTACCCTCTTCACCTTGACCGAAAAGTGAGGTCAATTTTTTATCTAAATCCAATCTAGTCGCAAACTGTGTCACTAACTGACGTTTCTTCACGTAAGCCGTTTCATCACCTTTTAACGCTTTTAAATCACTAATGTATTTTTGAGCATTCGGTAATACATCATTGGCAGTAATATGACGATTAACCATTAATGTTTGCATATAGTTTTGCCACATGCCACCAAGCCATTTTTGCATATTCGCTTTTGCTTCTGGCGACATATCATCACGCAAGAACGGTTCTACCGCGGACTTATAAGTTCCTACACGGAAAATATGCGGTGTAATTTCAAGTTTTTCGATCATAGATTTAAAGTAAAGATTTTCCTGACGCAAACCTTGAATACCAACTTGCCCAATTGGATTGAGATAAATTTCATCCGCAAAACTCGCAAGGAAATATTGTGCCTGCGTGTAATTGTCGGCATAAGCAATAACCGGCTTTTCTGACTCTTTGAAACTTTGAATCGCTTTTCCTACATACTCTAATGATGGAAGATCGCCCCCTTCAAAGTCATTTAAATTCAACACTAAACCACGAATTCGTTCATCATCTTTCGCAGATAAAATACTTTGCACCACATCAAACGTAGAATATTTATACGAGACCTTTTCATTATTTAAACGTTGAAACTCCTCTTGCCAACTCAACATATCCTCTGTGTTATCTGCAAGATAGCCTGTTAAATTTAAATATAATGCACCTTGATCGCCTGATAAAACTTGGTTTTTCTTACCATCACTAAAAAGGCTGACAAGCACAATCAACGCTAAAACAAACAGTAAGAACACAAAATTCATCACAAGATTTCGGATAAAATTGAGCGCTTTACAACAAAATTTCAATACGCTTAAGATGACATTCATGCGAAATTAAACCTTTAAAACAGAAATAAAAATTGTGCGTAGCCTATCATAAAGTCCCGTGAAAAACTATGCTATAATCAACCGCACTTAACTAGAATAAGGAAAATACTATGGATGCATTAACCCTTTTAACACAACGCAAATCGAATAAAAAATTAATGGCTCCAGCACCTAGCCAAGTGCAATTAGAACAAATGTTTCAAGCCGCTTTACATACACCTGATCATGGTAAACTTGAGCCTTATCATTTCGTGGTAATCCAAGGCACAGGTTTAAGTAAATTGGAAAGCTTGCTCAAAGCGGCGGTGACTGAATTTGATTTAGGTGAAGAACGATTAAAAAAAGCAGAGAATTTTGCACGCCGTGCGCCGATGGTCATTGCGGTGATTGCTAAAATTAATCATGAAGTGAAAAAAGTACCGGGTTGGGAACAAATGCTTACTGCGGGTGCGGCTACTTATGCAATTCAACTTGCGGGTAATGCACTTGGTTTTGAAAGTTTTTGGGCAACTGGTCCTCTCGTTGAGGGGCGTGAATTACGTGAAGCATTTGGCTGTGGTAAAAATGATAAGATTGTTGCCTTATTACAAATTGGTACAGCTGCTGAAAAATTAGAAAGAGACTGTAAACCAAAAGATTTATCACGTTTCGTGAGCCATCTATAAAGAAAAAATCAAAAAAGGCGGAAATTTCCGCCTTTTCTATTGTTCTTATTCAGACTCGCCTTCTAATCCACTTCTAATTTTATTTTCAAACGCCGTATAATCCACCAAAAAAGCATCGTGACCATAATCAGATGGGAATTCGTAAAATTTTAAATCGACTCCTGCTTGTTCTAAAAGCTGTTTACTTTTATGTAAATCAATAGATTTAAACAGTTGGTCTGTCGTCACAGAAACTAACGTATAACGTGCTTTAATTCGAGATAAGGCTTCCTTTACATCCACATAACCAACACTTGGATCATATAGATCGAGTGCACGTAATAAATGCAAATAAGTGTTGGCATCAAAACGATCTAAGAATTTTTTGCCTTGATAACTCAAATAGGATTCTACTTGAAAGTGATCGCCCCAAAATTGCCCCTCAGATTTAGTTGCACGACCAAATGCCTTAGCTAACTGCACATCGGTACGATAGGTTAACATTCCTAACATTCGTGCAATGGAAAGGCCTTGATTAGGTGGCGTGCCATCATAATAGTCACCATTATTGAAATTCGGATCATTAATCACCGCTTGACGCATGACATGGTTAAAACCTATGGCTTCCGCACTAAAGAAGATGGAAGAACAAAGATTCACAATGTTATCCATAAAATCTGGATAATCAATTGCCCATTGTGTGGCTTGCATACCACCAAAAGAGCCACCCACAATTGCTTTTAAATGAGGGATACCTAGGTGCTCAAGCAAGGCTTTTTGTACTTTGATAATATCTTGAACGATGATATTCGGGAACTGGCTACCATAAGGTTTTCCAGTAGTTGGATTAATTGAACTTGGCCCCGTCGTGCCTTTGCAACCACCTAATACATTTGAGCAAATAAAAAAGTATTTAGATGTATCAAAAGCTAGACCTTCGCCCATAAAGTTTTGCCACCAACCGTCTTTATTCGGTTCATCAAAATAAGGTTCTGCATCTCCCGTTAAAGCGTGACAAATCAATACAGCATTACTTTTATCTGCATTTAAAGTGCCGTAAGTTTGATACGCGACATTGATAGGCGAAAGCTGCCCGCCCAATGTTAATTGGAGTGGATTGTCTTGAAAAAGCACGACATTTTGCACAGCCATTGAAATGATAACCTTTTACGTTGATGATTCACCAATTATCAACAGCTCATTTTTTTTGTCAAGAAATTTTAGACGTTTAGACGTCTAAATATTTCCTTATCAATTCAGTAAACAAATTACACTTGAACTTACATTGTTTTTTCAGTATGTTAGCAAAATGCAACTATCCAAAACGCTGTCAAAAATGACCGCACTTTCTTGGCTCTTACGCCTTCCTCTAAAAAAACTCCTCGGTTACACCTTGGGGCTCTTTTTACTTGTCTTGATAAGTTGCTTCACCATTGATCGTGCTATTAGTTTCTATGTAGAGGATCGCGTTTATGAAGACGTTGAAACGCTCCCACATCGCCACTATGCATTAGTATTGGGCACATCCAAATATGTCGCCAAAGGTAAAACCAACAAATATTACGACTACCGTTTGGAAGCATCAAAATACTTAATCGATCAAAATAAAGTTGATTATTTACTGCTAAGTGGTGATAACCGCACGCTTCAATATAACGAGCCTCGCACCATGTTTTTGGATCTACGCAAAATGGGCGTATCTGAAAGTGTGATGTTTAAAGATTTTGCAGGATTCCGCACCTTAGACTCTGTTGTGCGAGCAAATAAAGTTTTCCAAGTTCCTTCCTTTACGATCATCAGTCAAAAATTCCATTGTGAACGCGCGCTGCTTATTGCTAAACATTACGATATTGATGCCATTTGTTTCACCGCAAAACAGCCAGAAGTTTATTTTGGGACACGTGTCCGCGAAATGTTTGCTCGCGTGAAAGCCGTATTAGACTTAATCATCGGGGTAAAACC
>CAJMPC010000023.1:0-12923 GCA_905215245.1 uncultured bacterium
TACCTAACAATTGATTAAAGCCTAATGCTTTCATCGTTTCCACCATCAAATAAGCAGGGCGCAAACCATGACACGTTTTTGTGAGTTGCTTCACCATCTCTTTAGAACCTTCAAAATTGGGTCCCTGCACCACAGAAATAAGTAATGCCTCATCAAGTTTGGCAAAAGTAAGCAAATACACTAATTCATTACGTGGTTTATGCCATAATTCCAATACCCAATAGCCTTCCATCGGTTGGTGCGTGGTCATCGACAATGTCATTTCAAAATCAGGAATCACTTCACCAAAACTTAATGGCGTTTTATAAATAGATGCTGAAAGTGCGGTCAATTTTTCAGGTAAAAAAGTAGATTGTCACAAATAGCTTCGAAACGCTGTTTGCTATTAAAACGTTTATCTAAAAAACGATAAACTAATGGGTAGCTATAATCTGCATGTTCATTTAATAATGTGACAAGAAAAGGATGCTGATTAATAAATTGCTCAAAATGAGCAATTGATCCTCGATGTAAAAAAGAACGAAGACGATAACGTAGGCGCTTAAGCGCATAAGAACGCCCTGGTCTATCGGGATAAACGGCTTCCGCTTTTGGCCAGCGATATTGATTCTCTTGAGATTCCATAGTTATTAATATAATTAAAGAGGCTTTAAATCACACAAAGCGCGCATTCTCTCATAATTTCAGCAATTTTTCTATTTGTGATATGCTAGGGTCAATTGATGAAAGGAATACTTATGTCTGAAATTAAACTTAATTATCATAAAACGCATTTTCTTACGAGCGCCCCCAATATTCGTTCCATTCCAGAAGATACAGGAATTGAAATTGCTTTTGCTGGGCGTTCAAATGCCGGAAAATCAACCGCGCTTAATGCATTAACCAATCAAAAAAGCTTAGCCAGAACGTCTAAAACACCTGGTCGTACACAGCTCATCAATCTTTTTGAGGTGGAGCCGAATTGTAAACTAGTGGATTTACCTGGCTATGGCTATGCAGCCGTTCCTGAAAAAATGAAAATCGAGTGGCAAAAATCCCTCGGGGAATATTTGCAAAAACGGGAATGTTTAGGCGGGCTTGTTGTTTTAATGGATATTCGCCATCCGTTAAAAGATCTCGATCAGCAAATGATCGAATGGGCCGTTTCTGCTGATTTACCGGTTATGTTACTTTTAACCAAGGCGGATAAACTCAGTCAAAGTGCGCGTAGCAAACAAGTCAAAATGGTACGTGAAGCGATTTTACCCTTCCAAGGTGATATTCAAGTCGAAGCCTTTTCTGCACAAAATAAAATTGGTATTGATAAATTAGCTGGCAAATTAGATAGTTGGTTTGCGCCACTTTTCGTGTAGTTTTTTATCAAGAAAAAATGATTTCTGCGATCAAGATCGCAAAAAAAGCACAGAATGTATGATTTCATTCTGTGCTTTTTTTATAGTGCGAAAATCTGATTATTTTTGACCGAACTTTAAGGAATCTGAATGTCTCTTGCCATTGTTTATAGCCGTGCCTCAATGGGCGTACAAGCCCCTCTTGTTACCATTGAGGTACACTTAAGTAACGGAAAGCCTGGATTTACCTTAGTTGGTCTACCCGAAAAAACCGTAAAAGAAGCGCAAGATCGTGTCAGAAGTGCATTAATGAATGCCCAGTTCAAATATCCTGCTAAACGCATCACCGTTAACCTTGCACCAGCCGATTTACCCAAAGAAGGGGGACGATTTGATTTACCCATTGCGATAGGTATTTTGGCTGCATCAGATCAATTAGATGGTAGCCGTTTAAAACAATTTGAATTCGTTGGTGAACTCGCATTAACAGGTGAATTACGTGGTGTACACGGCGTGATTCCCGCCATTTTAGCGGCACAAAAAGCGAAACGAGCCCCCATTATTGCTTATCAAAATGCCAATGAAGCTTCACTTGTCTCAGAGCAAGAGACTTATTTTGCTAAAAACCTTTTGGAAGTCGTACAATTCTTAAATAATCAAGAAAAATTACCTTTGGCCTCATTACTCGCACAAGAAAGTGCGGTCGGATTTTCAGCTAAAAATCACTTAGATTTGACCGATATTATTGGTCAGCAACATGCTAAACGAGCACTAACAATAGCTGCCGCAGGTCAGCACAACCTACTCTTTTTAGGTCCTCCCGGTACAGGTAAAACCATGTTAGCAAGTCGTCTCACTGCATTGCTCCCTGAAATGACGGATTTAGAAGCGATTGAAACCGCTTCGGTTACGAGTTTAGTACAAAATGAATTAAATTTTCATAACTGGAAACAACGTCCGTTTCGAGCGCCACATCATAGTGCCTCATTACCTGCCTTAGTAGGAGGAGGAACCATTCCAAAACCAGGCGAAATATCGCTCGCACATAACGGCGTACTTTTTCTTGATGAATTGCCTGAGTTTGAGCGTAAAGTGCTTGATGCGCTTCGCCAGCCATTAGAAAGTGGAGAAATTATTATTTCTCGTGCCAATGCGAAAATCCAATTCCCTGCTCGCTTTCAACTCGTTGCCGCAATGAATCCAAGCCCAACGGGTCATTACACTGGAACACATAATCGCACCTCACCGCAGCAAGTGATGCGTTATTTAAACCGACTTTCAGGACCGTTTTTAGATCGCTTTGATTTATCTATTGAAGTACCTCTTCTGCCACAAGGTAGCTTACAGAATACAGGGGATAGAGGCGAGACAAGCCAGCAAGTACGAGAAAAAGTGTTAAAAGTGAGGGAAATTCAACTTACTCGAGCCGGTAAAATCAATGCGTATCTTTCAAGCAAAGAAATTGAACGGGACTGTAAATTACAAGATAAAGATGCATTATTCCTTGAGAATGCACTCAATAAGCTAGGACTTTCAGTAAGAGCCTATCATCGGATTTTAAAAGTCTCACGCACGATTGCTGATTTAAATGGCGAAAAAGAAATACAACAATCTCATTTAGCAGAAGCGCTAGGATATCGGGCCATGGATCGGTTGTTACAGAAATTGTCTACTGCTTAAAAATAAAAGGGCGAATAATTCGCCCTTTTTTATCTTCTATGCTTAGTAATAAGAATGTTCACCACGCTGGTGTTCTGTTACGTCTCGTGCGCCTTTTAGTTCATTTGGGAAAAGTGCGACCAATTGTTTCTCTACACCATCTTTTAAGGTGACATCAACCATTGAACAACCGTTACAGCCACCACCAAATTGTAGAACTGCATAACCGTCATCGGTAATTTCAATTAACGTGATTTTACCGCCATGGCTGGCTAATTGTGGGTTGATTTGTGTTTGAATCACGTACTCTACGCGCTCAATTAAAGGCGCATCATCTGCAACTTTACGCATTTTTGCGTTAGGCGCTTTTAAAGTAAGCTGAGCGCCAAGCTCTTCGGTTACATAATCAATTTCCGCATCTTCTAAAAACGGTAAACTGATTTCATCTACAAATGCTGAAAAAGTATCGTATTTCATTTCAGTATCTGTCGCTTCAACTGAATTTGGCGGACAATAAGACACGCCACATTCTGCTCCTGGTGTACCAGGATTCACGACAAAAATACGAATATTTGTACCTTCTTCTTGTGTATCTAAAAGTTTCCGAAAATGTGCTTGTGCAGCATCTGAAATAAAAATTTGTTCCATAAATAAAGTCCTAATACTTGATGCAATATATCAAGAATGATACTCCTATACGGCAATTTTTTCTACATTTATTCCTATTTTTATAGATATAGGTAAATCCTATCCTTAACAGACTTTAGGCTCGAGCTAAGCCCCATACTTGAATTTCTTTTACACCTAATTTTCGAAGCTGTTTAGCTATTTCTGCTAATGTTGAACCGGTTGTAATCACATCATCCACCAACGCAACACGTTCATAAGGAAAAGGCTTTTGGGTATTCACTGTAAAAGCATTTTTAAGGTTTTGTCGTCGATCTTTCGCCGTTAAACCTCGCTGAGTATGGGTATGTTTAATCCGTTTCACTACATGATGACAGTTAGGCGCATCACACCATCGACTTAACCAGTTCGCTAATAAATCAGCCTGATTATAACCCCGATGCCATTGCCGAAAATGATATAACGGTACGGGAATAATCGCCTGTGGCAGAGAGAGCCCATGTGTTCGTCTCGCCTCTCGTACCGCAAGATAAAGCAAACGCGATAAACTGCGATCTAACCAAAACTGTTTTTGGAATTTAAAACGATGAATAAGTGAAGAAAGCGGTTCGAGATAATGGCCAATAATCACTATACGATCCCAAGCGGGTTCATTTCTCAAACAATGTCCACAGCCCATTGCATAATGCTGCAAGGGTGAACCACATTGCCCACAATAAGGGAAAGTTTTAATTTGCTTCTGACATCGACTGCACAATCCATTTCGACCAAGATGAATAGATCGCTTGCAATGCACACAGCTAAATTGAAAAAAATGAGAAAACATGAGAGAAATTGACCGCACTTTATTTTTTTGTTTTTTCAACTTGTTTAAAATGCTTCTCTTTCTTAGCCATTTCCATTCTTTCACCTTGTTTCAAAATATGAGGGGTCACAAAAATTACAAGCTCTCGCTTTTGATGACGTTCGCTTTCCTTACTAAATAAGCGTTTAATACCTGGAATATCGCCCAATAATGGTACTTTATCGACACCTTTCGTGATCGTATCGTGGAATACACCACCCAATACAATTGTTTCGCCATCTTTGGCAAACACTTGCGTATTAATTTCTTGTTTATCAATGGATACGACTTCATTTTGCCCATAAGCCACACGATTCCCTGGAGAATTTTGACTCACTAATAAATCCAATAAGATATTATTATCTTTCGAAATATGCGGTGTAACTTCCAATCCTAATACTGCCTCGCGAAATTCCACTGATTGCGTGTCATTTTTACCATTTGTCACTACATAAGGAATTTCTGTCCCTTGTTTAATGCTTGCGCTTTTCTTATTAGTCGTGAGTAAGCGAGGGCTCGCAATAATTTCTACGTTATTTTCACGTTCAAGTGCGGTCAATTCTAAATCTAACAATCGACCATTAATTTTGGCTACTTGAAGTGCTAATGAGCCGGCCGGCGTGACCGTTGTCGCAAAATTTACATTTAAATTATTACTGATATTACTAAAGCCATTCGCATCTAGGCTGCCACTCACTCGATGGGCTGCCTCAGTAGGATTAAAAATACCCCAACGCACACCTAATTCTTTTAGGCTTTCATCGGTAATCGTCACAATACGTGCTTCAATGACAATTTGTTCAATGGGTTTATCCAGCTCTGCAATCAATTTTTTAATATTTTTGAGTGAACGTGCATCATCCTGAATCAGTAATACATTGCTTCGGTCATTAAAGGTAATGGTGCCACTAGGTGAAAGCAAAGAACCGCTACCTGTGGTTAAGGACTTCATCACATCAGAGGCTTTGGCAAAATGTAGTTTAACCGTTGTACTCACAAGTGGCGTTTCGCTAGGCAAACTTTCTCCGTTAATCGCCATAGGTTCTGTCATTTTCTCTGCATATTGTTCATGTTGAGAAGGCTTACCCAGATAATAAATATTATTTTCTTGATAAAAAGAGAGCCCTTTGATTTTTGCGACAGAACGCAATAAACGATCAAAATCTACGTTATCTAATTGTAATGAAAGTGTTCCTTCTAGCTCATCATCAATCATTAAATTAGCATTTTGCTCAAGAGCAAGTTGCTGGAGTGTCGCCACCATGGGGGCCTGTTTTAAGCGAAGTGAAAAGACGCGATTCTCTGCCGCTGAGTAAGTTGTCCATAGGATCAAAAAACACATTAAAAACTGACCGCACTTTGTTTTTATTTTCTGCTTTATCATTTTAAAATCTCATTATGATTGAGGTCGTTTGTTCACATTGCCCAGGTTTATAACTTTGAAGCGTCACGCTGTTTTTACTCACTTTTTCGATTAAATAGCCTTCTTTTCCAATCCTCTGCCCGACTTGAACAGACAGAATATGCCCATTATCATTAAATAACACTTCTGCCTGTTTACCATATTGCACGACTCCAACAATATGTAGCTGAGCCAATGGGCGTTCCTCCGCCAGTCTCGGCTCCGAATACACGCAAGCCGACACCGGCGGTAGGGTGAGCCCCTCTTTTGGATATTCGGTTTGTTCTCTTTGTTTACGATCAAAAGGATCTTGCGAAAATACGGATACAGAAAAAGTCGCTATCAAGATTAAGAAAAGCTTTTTCATTATTTGTCCTTATTTAATTGGAAAATTAACTCACATGTAATAGAAGCATTTTCCTCTTCATCTAATTTCTCAATGTTTAATTGAGTTAAAGAAAGTGTAGGAACATCATTTAAAAGTGCGGTCAAAAATTGCTGCAAATCGACAAAATAGCCTTGCAATGACAAATGCAACAAAGTATGTTGAGAAAAATCCCAACGTAAATCCAACGCTCGAAGTCGCCCATTTAACAACGCCTGTACATGCTGATTAATCGGCAATACAGAATTAGCTAATTCTGGAGAAAGTTGTCGGCTGTCTGACTTTTGCCTTAAGGTTTGTAAAATCTTTTCCTGTTTATCCCACTCTTGCTGCTGCAAACTCAATTCTGCGTCAAGTCGATGTCGTTCGTTGCTATTTTCAACGTAACGAAAAACAGGTAAAAAGATGACCGCACTTAATGCACTCAACCAAAAGGCAACATGGACCATTTGAGGTAATCGAAGCCATCTCCCAAACCAACTTTGTGCACTTTTTTGAACTAGCTCATTGATAAAGTTCCTCATTGCTCAGACTCCGATAAATGAATATCAAATTGAAAAAATAACTGCTGTTGCACTGGCTGAAACTTAGTTAAGTTAACCTCTGTAAAATGACGTTTGAGAAATTGATGTATCTCCTCAAACTCTTGTTGGCTTTCTGTCGCGCCTGAAAGGACAACTCGCTTCGCATTGAGCGTAAATTCATCTAACTCACCCTGTTGTAATGGGAACTCAGTTAATAAATTAAGCAGGCGATACACATATTCTGTATCCATTTCTGTCAGCTCATTCATTTCTTTCAAATCATGTTGTAGTTGTTGAACTTGAATGCGTTTCTGATGGACTTGATAAGTTATTTGTGTCAGTTTTTCTTTTGTCTGGCTTAGGGTTTGCGCTTGTTGTTCATCAAGTTGGTTCAATCCAACGACAATCAAAACTGAGCAAGCTAGCCAAATTAAACCTTGCCACATAAAACGATGAAAGGCCTTTTGATGTTGTTCTAAGCGCCAAGGCAATAAATTAAGGCTTAACATCACCACTCTCCCGATTAACTGAAGACAAAAGTGCAGGTGTTTTTGAGGATAAATCCACTAGCTTTAAATCGGTTTGCCAAAGTGCATTACCTAAGGCGATGAAAGGAAAATCTGTTTCGATACGCTGCCAATCCTGAGGCTGTAATTCGATTGTGTCTGAATTCAACATATCGGGCGTTTGATACACATAAATCTGTTCTATTGTTTCAGGAAAACGCTGGATAAATTGTTGATAAAGTTCAGATAAATCATGTTGAGATTGCAAAACTTGTCGTTGTTGTAAGCGTTCACAAACGGCGAGGCAACCTTGTTGATCTTGATATAAAAATAAAGTGTTAATCGGCTCTTGACCTAAAATGGCATAAAATGCACGTAAAATACTGTGATTCAGTAAATCAAGTGCGGTCAATTTTAACGGTAGATATTTTGCTAATTCTGCATTGGCATTTTCTTGTCGAATCGCCGTTATATCCAAACGAAAACCTTGTTTTAATGGCGTGGTAAGATAATCAAACCATAATTCATCCAAAGGAATCGGTAATTCTTTTTGCAAAATAAAACGACATTGTTGTTCACATTCCTGGGCATTGAGTGTTTGTGGTAGAATGAGCGTTTTAGACCAAGTTAAGTGGGGCGAAATTGCGCCAACAAAACAGCATTGACTGTTTTTTTGTGGCAAATGAGGCAATAACTGGGAAAAAATGTCCTTTTGTTGTCCATTCAAGCAAATAGATTGAACTTTGTTGAATTCATCTAGCCAAACAAAATAGAGGTTATCTTGTTGTTTACTCACACCAATTTGTAGTTTTTGCTGCTTTCTATTGGCAATTCCCATATTCTTTCCTATTCTTTAAGGGATTAATCTTTTATACTTAGCAGCCAAAATCATAATTTTGATTTTTTGAATATTCATTAAACCAGAGAGAATTTTACGATGCGGATCGCAAAATTAATATTAAGTACCCTATTTACGATATGTATACTGGGGTTAGTCGCCGGTGGTGTACTGTATTTTCACTTAAAATCCTCCTTACCATCGGTAGAAAGCCTAAAAACCGTTGAATTGCAACAACCGATGCAAATTTATACGGCTGATGGCAAATTAATCGGTGAAGTCGGTGAACAACGCCGTATTCCGGTGAAACTAGAAAACGTGCCTCAACGTTTGCAAGATGCTTTCTTAGCGACGGAAGATAGCCGTTTTTATGACCATCATGGTTTAGACCCTGTCGGTATTGCTCGTGCGATTTTTGTTGCCGTCAACAATGGTGGTGCATCTCAAGGGGCAAGCACCATTACACAACAGCTTGCACGTAACTTCTTCTTAACCCCAGAGAAAACCATCATTCGTAAAGCTCGTGAAGCAGTATTAGCCATTGAAATTGAAAATGCCTTAAGCAAACAAGAAATTTTAGAACTTTATTTAAATAAAATTTTCTTAGGTTACCGTTCTTATGGCGTCGCAGCCGCTGCACAAACCTACTTTGGTAAAAACTTAGATGAATTAACACTTTCTGAAATGGCGATCATTGCTGGCTTGCCAAAAGCGCCTTCTACCATGAATCCACTGTATTCGCCAAAACGTGCGGAAGAACGTCGAAATGTGGTTTTAAGCCGAATGTTGGATGAAAACAAGATCACAAAAGCAGAATATGATGCAGCGATTAAAGAACCCATTGTAGCAAGCTATCACGGTGCTAAATTTGAGTTTCGTGCAGACTATGTGACTGAAATGGTTCGTCAAGAAATGGTAAAACGTTTTGGTGAAGAAGATGCTTACACCAAAGGTTATAAAGTCTTCACGACAGTACTTTCAAAAGATCAAGCGGAAGCTCAAAAAGCCGTACGTAATAACTTGATCGATTATGATATGCGTCATGGCTGGCGTGGCGGTGCACCACTTTGGAAAAAAGGTGAAGCCCCATGGGATAATGAACGCATTGTCGCTTTCTTGAAAAAATTACCTGATTCAGAACCATTCATTCCGGCAGCGGTAACTGCATTAGGTAAGAATGGTGCAGAATTACTTTTAGCCAATAATGAAACGATGACGCTTTCTTCAAACGCAATGCGTTGGGCGGGAAGAGCACCGGTTAAAGTGGGCGACCAGATTTGGATTCGTAAACGTGATAACGGTGAATGGATTTTAGGTCAAATTCCAGCGGCTAACTCTGCATTAGTTTCATTAAACTCTGATAATGGAGCCATTGAAGCCATGGTGGGAGGGTTCAGTTACGAACAAAGTAAATTTAACCGAGCAACCCAATCTTTAGTGCAAGTCGGTTCTTCGATTAAACCATTTATTTATGCTGCAGCATTAGAAAAAGGTTTAACCCTTTCAAGCGTATTGCAAGACAGTCCTATCTCCATTCAAAAACCAGGACAACCTTTGTGGCAACCGAAAAACTCACCTGATCGTTATGACGGTCCAATGCGTTTACGTGTGGGTTTAGGTCAATCTAAAAACATGATTGCCATCCGAGCACTACAAACTGCAGGTGTTGGCTTTACCGCTGACTTCTTACAACGTTTTGGATTCAAACGTGACCAATATTTTGCCAGTGAAGCGCTTGCATTAGGTGCGGCATCCTTCACTCCATTGGAAATGGCGCGTGCTTACGCGGTATTTGATAATGGTGGTTTCTTAATTGATCCTTACCTTATCGAAAAAATTCAAGATAATACCGGTAAAGATTTATTTATTGCGAACCCGAAAATTGCTTGTATTACCTGTAACGACATTCCTGTGATTTATGGTGAAACCAAAGATAAAATTGATGGTTTTAAAGATGTCGCAGAAGTGGCTAACCCTGACAATCTAAAATCTGCTAAAGGTAATAGCAACACCGATACAGATGAAGGTGAGGGTGATCAGCAACCTGAGAATGTACCAGACTTGCCAGAGCTTCAAACATCAGCATTAAATGACGGTTCTGTTGATTTAATGGCGGATGCGAAAGACGGTGCGGCAAAACAAGAGTACGCACCTCGTGTGATTAGTGGTGAATTAGCCTTCTTAATTCGTAGTGCATTAAATACGGCGATTTATGGTGAGCAAGGACTTAGTTGGAAAGGTACCAGCTGGCGTATTGCTCAAAGCATTAAGCGTAGTGACATCGGCGGTAAAACCGGTACCACGAATAGTGCGAAAGTTGCTTGGTATGCGGGCTTTGGTGCTAACTTAGTGACAACGACCTATGTCGGTTTCGATGATAACAAACGCGTATTAGGTAAAGGTGAAGCGGGTGCGAAAACCGCAATGCCTGCCTGGGTTGCTTATATGAAAGCTGCACTTTCTGATGTACCAGAACGTCAACTCACACTTCCACCAAACATCATGGAAAAAACCATTGATAGTAACTCTGGTTTACTTTCTGAAGGTGGTGGTCGCAAAGAATACTTTATCGTCGGTACTGAGCCTAAACGTACTTACATTGCGGAAATGCAAGAGCGTGGTTATTATGTTCCACCAGAGTTACAACAACGTCTAAACGGTGGAACAGGTAAAACTAAAGATGCCATTCCAGCAACGCAACCAGAAGAATTATTCTAACCCTGATTTAAATACTAAAAGTGCGGTTAATTTTGACCGCACTTTTTTACGTCAAAAGGACAAACCATGTTAAGTTATCGTCACAGCTTCCATGCCGGCAACCATGCTGATGTGCTAAAACACATTGTGTTAATGCTAATTTTGGAAAATCTTTCGCTGAAAGAAAAAGGTTTTTACTATCTCGATACCCATTCTGGGGTCGGACGTTATCGCTTAAGTTCTAACGAATCAGAAAAAACCGGCGAATACAAAGAGGGAATTGGGAGACTTTGGGAAAGAACAGATTTACCCGAAGAAGTTGCTCGCTACGTGGCTCTCATTAAAAAACTCAATTATGGCGGTAAAGAATTACGTTATTATGCTGGCTCACCAATGATTGCCGCGCAATTATTGCGTCCTCAAGATCGTGCATTACTAACAGAATTACACCCAAGCGACTTTCCATTATTGCGCAATAATTTCAAAGAATTTAAAAATATCACCACAAAATCAGAAAATGGTTTCCAACAACTCAAAGCGACACTTCCACCAAAAGAACGCCGTGGCTTAGTGCTTATTGATCCGCCTTATGAATTAAAAGAGGATTATGATTTAGTGGTGAAAGCAATCGAAGAGGGTTATAAACGCTTTGCGACAGGTACTTATGCGATTTGGTATCCAGTGGTTCTACGCCAACAAACAAAACGCATTTTTAAAGGATTAGAAGCTACAGGAATTCGTAAAATTTTGAAAATTGAATTGGCTGTTCGCCCAGATAGTGATCAACGTGGTATGACTGCAAGTGGAATGGTGGTAATTAATCCATCTTGGCAATTAGAACAGCAAATGAAATCTATTTTGCCTTATTTAACCCAAACGCTCGTCCCTGAAGGTACGGGAAGTTGGACAGTGGAATGGATTGTGCCAGAATAATCCATTCCTAAATATCGGTCAAAACAACCGCACTTTTAAATTTTAATTTTATTGGAATACAACACTAAACAAAGTGCAATCACCATAATTAAAATCGCGCCTGCGAATAAGATAGTATCAACCGAACTCTCATGATTCACAATAATCAGGCGCAACATGGCGGTAATCCCCGCGTAAATAAAATAGCGCAAAGGAAAGTGATAGCCACTTTTAAAATATTGCACGATAAGGCCAATAAAACCGAAATATAAGAAAAACATCACGGCTTGTTCAGCGACTTCATAAGGCACTACGCTTGATGTATTAAATACCATAATCGCTAAAGTGTATGTGATTTTAGCTAAAGCAATAATCAACACTAAAGCCAAAGCAATAAGTGAAAAACTTAATACTACTTTTAATACACCAGTCACTACTCGAGGCAGTTTTTCGAGTTCTTGAGATTCTTCCATAAAGTTCCTTTTTTGTTTTTAAATGACGAAAGGCACGTATTTTAAAGGAATATGATTTCGTGGTAAATAACCAAATTTAATCAAATAAAAAAGGCAGAGTTCTCTGCCTTTTATTTTTTATATGAATAAATAATTACTCATCCAAGAAGCTTCTTAATGTTTCAGAACGACTTGGATGACGTAATTTACGCAATGCTTTCGCTTCAATCTGACGAATACGCTCACGAGTTACATCAAATTGTTTGCCCACTTCTTCGAGTGTATGGTCGGTATTCATATCAATACCAAAACGCATACGTAATACTTTCGCTTCACGTGGTGTTAAACCTTCTAACACTTCATGAGTCGCTACTTTTAAGCTTTGTGCGGTTGCTGAATCCAATGGCAATTCAAGGGTTGAATCCTCAATGAAGTCACCTAAATGTGAATCATCGTCATCACCAATTGGGGTTTCCATAGAAATAGGTTCTTTCGCAATTTTAAGCACTTTACGAATTTTATCTTCTGGCATGCCCATGCGCTCAGCAAGCTCTTCAGGTGTGGCTTCACGTCCCATTTCTTGTAACATTTGACGAGAAATACGATTTAATTTGTTAATCGTTTCAATCATATGAACAGGAATACGGATTGTACGCGCTTGGTCCGCAATCGAACGAGTAATGGCCTGACGAATCCACCAGGTTGCATAGGTAGAGAAGCGGAAGCCGCGGTCACAGTCGAACTTC
>CAJMPC010000024.1:0-12913 GCA_905215245.1 uncultured bacterium
GAAAAAGACCAAGTGTTTGAATTCCATGGCATTTATGGTCGTCCAATTCCTGCGTTATTATGTGATTTTTCTGCACCGGTGAAGCTCGATTATGATTACACCACAGAGCAGTTATTAGGCTTACTTAAATTTGCTGATAACCAATTTGCTCGTTGGGATGCAGCACAAATGCTGTTTACTCAAGAATTACGTCGTAATGTGGCGCATTTCCAACAAGGAGAAGCCTTTGAAATTTCACCTGATGTTTTGACCGCACTTGCGCATGTATTGGAAAATTATGAACAAGATATTGAATTAGCCACATTAATTCTAACTTTACCAAAAGACATTGAGTTTGCAGAAAGCTTTAAAACGATTGATCCAGATGGCATTGCAGCCGCAAGAGAATTCATGTTGGTACAAATTGCAGAATACTTGAAAGAAGATTTGTTGCGTATTTATACCCATATTCGTCTTGAAGATTATCGAGTGACACAAGAAGATATTGCCTTACGAGCAATGCGTAATCTTTGTTTAAGTTATTTGGCTTACACCAATCTAGGCAACAATGTAGTTCAAAAACATTACAATAATGCCAATAATATGACAGATACGTTGGCTGCATTAAATATGGCAACCAAAGCAGCATTACCTTGTCGTGATACCTTGTTAGCGGATTTCGAACAAAAATGGCAACATGATGGCTTAGTCATGGATAAATGGTTTGCTTTACAAGCAACTCGCCCTGATGAAAACGTATTGGAAATTGTACAAGCATTAATGGATCACCCAAGCTTTAACTTCAACAATCCAAACCGTTTACGTTCATTAGTGGGTAGCTTTGCAAATCACAACTTAAAAGCATTCCATCATATTAGTGGTTCAGGCTATCGTTTCTTAACAGATGTTTTAATTCGTTTAAATGAAACAAATCCACAAGTGGCTGCGCGTTTAATTGAGCCATTAATTCGTTTCTCACGTTTCGATGCACAACGTCAAACGTTAATGAAACGCGCCTTAGAACGATTAAGTGCTGTTGAAGATCTCTCAAAAGATTTATTTGAGAAGATTGAAAAAGCCTTGCAATAATCGCGATACAAATACTTTATAAATTCAATACGGGATGTCTAAGACATTCCGTATTTTTTTCAAATTTGTTAACTATATCAATCTTTTCTTTTATTGCCTTTGATAGAATGATTAATGGCATTTCGCCATATTAGTTAATAAGGATTTTATATGAAAACATACAAAACATCAGTGCTGGTCAGTATGATGCTTGGCATTTTTTCAACAACAGCATTTACAGCCACTGTGCCTGCTGGTACAACACTTTCTGAAACACAGATTTTCCGTCAAAATACACATAGTGATCCCGGGTCACTTGATCCTCAATTGGTGCAAGAAAATACAGCTGCACAAATTGCGATTGATTTATTTGAAGGATTAATTTGGTTAGATGAAAATGGACAAGTACAGCCAGCGCAGGCAGAGAAATGGACAGTCTCTGACGATGGTAAGATTTATACTTTTTCATTACGTGATGCAAAATGGTCAGATGGTACACCGGTAACAGCTCAAGATTTCGTGCTAGGTTGGCAACGAGCAGTTGATCCTAAGTTTGGTAGTCCAAATGCCAGTTATTTGTCTAAAGCACATATTTTAAATGCAGAAGATGTGATGCAAGGTAAACAGCCTATAAGTGCGTTGGGTATTAAGGCGATTAATGATAAACAACTTGAAATCAAACTAACCCAAGCCACACCTTACTTCTTACAGCTACTCGCATATCCTACAACATTTCCTGTTCCCCATCATAAATTAGCGCAATTTGGCGATAAATGGACTACCCCTCAAAATATCGTGAGTAATGGTGCTTATAAATTAAAACAATGGACAATTAACGAGAAAATTATAGCAGAACGTAACCCATTCTATTGGAATGATAAAAAGACGCTCATTAATACTTCAGAATATTTATTTCAAGAAAGTTTGGCTTCAGCCTATCAACGTTACCAAGCTAAAGAATTGGATTTAACCTGGATACCAGTGGAGCAAATACCACTCATTCAGAAAAATACGCCAAGCGCGTTACTTGTGGTCCCGAGACTAACGACTGAATTCTACACGTTCAATGTGGTGAAACCACCATTTGATAACGAAAAGGTTCGCAAAGCATTATATCTTACGTTAGACCGACCATTAATAGCTAAACATATTATTGGGTTACGTAAACCTGCAGCGACATTGACACCTCCAGACGTTGATGGTTTTACTGCACCGAACATTGCTGAATTAAATCAACCGTTAACAGATAGAGTTAAACAAGCTAAAAAATTATTAAATGATGCAGGATATAATGAAAAACATCCGCTCCAGTTTGAGATTTTTTATAACAAATATGCGACACATGAAAAAGTGGCGTTAGCATTAGCTTCAGAATGGAAAAAACAATTAGGTGCAGATGTGAAATTACGTACGATGGAATGGAAAACCTATTTAGGCGAACGCAATATGGGAAATTTCCAATTGTCACGTATGTCAATTGATGCGGAATATAATGAGCCAACAGCATTTCTTAATTCATTAGTTTCAACATCTCCCGAAAATGTGGGGCTGTGGAAGAATGAGAAATTTGATCAAATCATGAAAGAAGCACAAAGTACTTTAAATGATAAGACGCGTGCTGAATTATATCGTCAAGCAGAGCTGATTATTGCGGAAGAGACGCCTCTAATCCCGATATTCTATTCACCGCTGATCAAAGTAATTAATCCAGCTGTAGGTGGATTCCCAATGCATAATCCACAGGATTATGTTTATACCAAGGAGCTTTACATTCGCAAGTAGAGTTATCTAAGTACCTTTCGTTGCATATACTTTGCTTTCATTTTAAAATGCAACACAACTTTTCAACAAAAGTGCGGTAAAATCAACCGCACTTTCCATTTACAGTGAACTATCCTGAGAGATAAACGAGTATGTATTCTTTGATCCGTAAAGCCATTTTTTCCCTTGATCCTGAAACCGCCCATGATTTAGTGATTAAATCACTGCGTTTAGCGGGTAAACCTCCTTTTCAATTTTTATTAAAGCAGCTTTTAGCTTGTCCACAAGGTACGACTAAGCAAGTGATGGGTATTACCTTTAAAAATCCTATTGGGTTAGCAGCGGGGGCAGATAAAAATGCAGAAGCGATTGATGGATTTGGTGCAATGGGATTTGGTTTTATTGAAGTCGGCACGGTTACGCCTTTAGCGCAAGAGGGGAATGCTAAACCTCGTCAATTCCGTTTAGTAGAAGCGGAAGGGATTATTAACCGTAACGGATTCAATAATTATGGCATTGATTATGTGGTCGAGAATGTTAAAAAGGCAAAATTTGATGGCGTAATTGGGATTAATATTGGTAAAAATAAAATTACGCCCCTTGAAAAGGGTAAAGATGATTACTTATTTTGCTTAAACAAAGCTTATAACTATGCCGGTTATATTACGGTAAATATTTCGTCACCGAACACACCGGATTTGCGCCAATTGCAGTATGGTGATTACTTTGATGATTTACTGCAAAGTGTAAAACAACGTCAAAAAGTATTAGCTGAGCAATATAATAAATATGTGCCGATTGCAGTAAAAATAGCACCTGATTTATCCGAGGCGGAGCTCGTTCAGATTGCAGATACGTTACTTCGTCATCAAATGGACGGGGTAATTGCGACTAATACGACGATTTCACGCGACAACGTCACAGGTTTGAAAAATGCTGAACAACAAGGCGGCTTAAGTGGAAAACCGTTACAGCAAAAAAGTACAGAAATTATTCGAAGATTACATCAAGAACTGAAAGGTCAAATCCCGATTATTGGAAGTGGTGGTATTGACGGTGTACAAAATGCACAAGAGAAGATTGAAGCGGGTGCTGAATTGTTACAAGTTTATTCAGGTTTGATTTATCACGGTCCAAGCTTAGTTAAAGAATTAGTGAAAGCGATTAAATAAATGACAAAAAAATATGATTTACATTGCCATAGTACAGCGTCAGATGGTGTTTTAACGCCTACAGAGCTTGTGCAACGAGCTCATGAACAAGGTGTCAATGTGCTAGCTTTATGTGATCACGACACTGTAATGGGCATTGATGAAGCCAAAATTGAAGCAGACAAATTAGGTATTGAGCTAATTAATGGCGTGGAAATTTCAACGAATTGGGAAGGTCGTGGCATCCATATTGTTGGATTAAATTTTGATAAAACGCATCCTAAAATGACCGCACTTTTAGCCGAACAAAAATCACTGAGAGAAAAAAGAGCGGTTGAAATTGGCCATAAATTAGAAAAAGCAGGCGTTCCAAATGCCTATGAAGGCGCAAAAGCGTTAGCAAACGGGGAAGTAACTCGTGCGCATTATGCGCGTTATTTGGTACAAATCGGAAAAGTTTCAAATGATGGACAAGCCTTTAAGCGTTATCTAGGTGGTGGAAAATCGTGTTTTGTAAAAGCTGAATGGGTTGATATTCCAACAGCGATTGAGACGATTCATGCTGCAGGTGGCGTTGCCGTCATTGCTCATCCTATGCGTTATAACATGACAGGAAAATGGATTCGTCGATTAATTGTTGATTTCAAACAATGGGGCGGTGATGGCATGGAAGTCGCAGATAGTGGACAGACCAAAGATCAGCGTCAATATCTTGCGCGTTTAGCCAATGAATATGACTTAACCGCTTCTCTAGGGTCGGATTTTCATTTTCCTTGCGGATGGATTGAATTAGGAAAGAATTTGTTTTTACCTGAAGAGGTAAAACCGATTTGGACATTATTTGAATAATAAAGGGCGGTCAATTCGTCCTTGTTTTTTGTATTTGACTGTTTTCACACAAACCGAGACTCGCTAGAAATTCAATAAATGCGCGAACTTTAGCCGGTAAATGACGACGATTTGGGTAAACCACATAAATATCTAAAGGTTTTTGTTTATATTCAGACAAAATTTCAACTAATTCACCTGAAGCAAGCGCATCTTTTACAAAGAAACCAGGTGAATTGCTGATGCCCAAGCCCGCTTTCGTCATTTCTAACAATGCCATCCCATTATTGGAAACTACTTTAGATTGAATTTTATAACGTTGAATTTGATTAGCTTTTGTTGATTGCCAATGCACTTGATTTAACGATGATTTATAAAGTAAACCTTGGTGATATTCTAAATCATCAGGTGTAAGTGGTGTGCCTCGCGACTCTAAATAACTTGGCGAAGCAACAAAATGCATAGGGGAGCTGCTAATTTTACGCGCAACAAGTGAGCTATCTTGCATATAGCCTATACGTAATGCTAAGTCATAGCCCTCAGCAACGAGATCAACACGTTTGTCTTCAAATTCAATTTCTACGTGTAAATTGGGATGAAGCTCAATAAATTTAGGCAAGTTAGGTGAAATATAAAGTAAGCCAAAATCACGTGGCACAGAGATTAATAAATTACCTTGTAAGCTCGTTGCCATATTACTGATGCTAGAGTCAGCCTCGCTTAAATCTAATAGAATTGCTTGGCAACGTTGGTAATAAAGCATACCTGCTTCAGTTGGCACGATTTTTCGTGTTGTACGTTGTAATAATCGCGTTTTTAAATGTTCTTCTAATTGTGAAACTAATTTACTCGCCATTGCCACAGAAATATTCTGTTGGTTTGCGGCTTGTGTAAAACTTTGCGTTTCGATCACTTTACAGAAAACCGAAATTGCATTGAGTTTATCCATTTATAAATCCTTTTTGAAAAAAAGCTTGATTTTATCGGCGTAAGTTTGCAGTATATCGCCAATTTTACAGAATTCTAGTTATATTTTAGGTAAGCAAATGAGCAAATCTTTAGTGATTGTGGAGTCGCCAGCCAAAGCGAAAACCATCAATAAATATTTAGGTAGCCAGTATGTGGTGAAATCCAGCGTAGGGCATATTTGTGATTTGCCTACTGCAGGGAGTAGCACAGGCGAGAAGGCTAAACCCGTTTCCACTAAAGGATTAAGTGCGGAAGAAAAAAACAAAATTAAAGCAGAAAAAGACCGTGCGGCCTTAGTGAAACGTATGGGGATTGACCCCTATGACGATTGGAAAGCCAATTACCAAATTCTACCTGGCAAAGAAAAAGTGGTAGCCGAATTAAAATCCCTTGCTAAAAAATCCGACCATGTTTATCTCGCAACCGACTTGGATAGAGAAGGGGAAGCTATCGCGTGGCATTTACGTGAAGTGATCGGTGGCGATGATAGTCGTTTTAGCCGCGTTGTATTTAATGAGATTACTAAGAAAGCGATTGAAAAAGCCTTCCAGCATCCTGCTCACATTAATATGGACCAGGTTAATGCTCAGCAAACCCGTCGTTTCTTAGACCGCGTGGTAGGCTTTATGGTGTCACCATTATTATGGAAGAAAGTAGCGCGAGGCCTATCAGCTGGACGTGTGCAATCTGTTGCCGTGAAATTGGTGGTCGAGCGTGAACGTGAAATCAAAGCATTCCAACCGGAAGAGTTCTGGGAAATTGAAGCGCTAACCCAAACGAGCAAGAAAGAAGACTTACGTTTGGATGTGGTGCAATATAAAGGCAAGAAATTTGAGCCGAAAAATGAAAAAGAAGCTCAAAGTGCGGTCGATTTTTTAAATAAATCACATTACGTTGTCACAGATTTAGAAACAAAACCAACAGGTTCTAAACCAAGAGCCCCATTTATTACTTCAACCTTACAACAAACTGCAAGCACGCGTTTAGGTTTTGGGGTGAAGAAAACCATGATGTTGGCACAACGTTTATATGAAGCTGGTTACATTACTTACATGCGTACTGACTCTACCAACTTGAGCCAAGATGCATTAAATATGGCACGCTCTTATATCGAAAGCCATTTCGGCAAAGATTATTTACCAGCTAAACCGAATTTCTATTCGAGCAAAGAAAACGCACAAGAAGCGCACGAAGCCATTCGTCCTTCTGATGTGAAAATGCTTGCGGAACATTTAAGTGGCATGGATAAAGATGCCGTGCGTTTGTATGATTTAATCTGGCGTCAATTTGTAGCCTGCCAAATGCCAGCAGCACAATATGACAGCACAACCGTTACTGTAATGGCTGGCGATTATGAGTTGAAAGCCAAAGGCCGTATTTTACGCTTTGATGGTTGGACAAAAGTCTTGCCACAATTAGGTAAAAATCCAGAAGACCAAATTTTACCGGCTGTGAGTTTAAACGAAACATTAGCACTAAAAACGGTTTCGCCAAGCCAACACTTTACCAAACCGCCAGCTCGTTTTACTGAAGCTGCATTGGTTAAAGAATTGGAGAAACGTGGTATTGGTCGCCCTTCTACTTATGCGGCAATTATTTCGACTATTCAAGAACGTGGTTATGTACGCATTGAAAATCGCCGTTTCTATGCCGAGAAAATGGGTGAAATCGTTACTGATCGCTTAAATCAATCTTTTACTGATTTGATGAGCTACGATTTCACTGCCAATATGGAAAACGTACTAGACCAAATTGCATCCGGTGAGAAAAATTGGAAGGCTGAGTTAAATCAATTCTTCAAAGATTTTTCTACCCAACTTTCTACGGCTGAATTAGATGAGTTAGAAGGTGGAATGAAGCCGAATAGCCTTGTGCTCACCGATATTGATTGCCCAACTTGTGGCCGCAAAATGGCGATTCGCACAGCAAGTACAGGTGTCTTCCTTGGTTGTTCTGGCTATGCTTTACCGCCAAAAGAGCGTTGTAAAACGACGATTAACCTCATTCCAGAAGCAGAATTACTCAATGTATTAGATGAGGCTTCTGAGACCAAAGCCTTAATGGATCGTAAACGTTGTCCGAAATGTGGCACGGCGATGGATAGCTATATCATCGACCCACATCGTAAATTACATATTTGTGGTAACAATCCGAATTGTGATGGTTATTTGGTTGAACAAGGCCAATTCAAAATTAAAGGCTATGACGGTCCGATTGTAGAATGCGACAAGTGTGGTGCTGATATGCACTTGAAACTCGGTCGTTTTGGGAAATACATGGGCTGTACCAATTGTGATAACACCCGTAAGATTTTGAAAAACGGCGAGGTTGCACCGCCAAAAGAAGAGCCAGTTCATTTCCCTGAACTGAAATGCGAAAAATCTGATGCGTATTTTGTATTACGTGATGGTGCAAGTGGCGTGTTTATGTCTGCACATAACTTCCCGAAATCACGTGAAACACGACCAGCAAAAGTGGCTGAATTAGCGCTTTATCGTGATCGTTTACCGGAAAAATTACGTTATTTAGCAGATGCGCCACAAAAAGACCCTGAGGGTAATGAAGCCATTATCCGCTTTAGCCGTAAAGAAAAACATCAATATGTGACATCTGAAAAGAATGGCAAAGCCACAAAATGGATTGTGGATTATATTGATGGGAAATGGGTAGAACGGAAAAAGTAGGATGAACATCACGGTTTATTGCGGTGCGAGTTTAGGTAATAATTCAGCCTATCAGACTGCCGCAACAAAATTAGGGAAATGGATTGCAGATGGCCAACACACTTTAATTTATGGTGGCGGAAAATTAGGATTAATGGGCGTGGTTGCAGATACTGTACTTACTCATCAAGGCAAAGTAATTGGCATTATCCCTCAATTTTTACAAGACAGAGAAGTTTCACATCCTAATTTGACCAAGACCATGGTTGTTGAAAGCATGTCTGAGCGAAAAAATAAAATGATTGAGCTTGGTGATGCTTATATCGCTTTGCCTGGCGGACCTGGCACTTTAGAAGAGATTGCTGAAGTGATTTCTTGGGCTCGCATAGGGAAAAATAATAATCCTTGTATTCTGTTTAATGAAAAGGGGTATTTCGATTCATTAAAGTCCTTTTTTAGCCATATGGTGAAAGAAGGCTTCTTTACTCAAGGTGATTTTGAGAAAATTTTATTCTCGAATGATCTTCAAGAAATCGAAAGCTTTATTGAACATTATCAACCTCCAGCATTAAGAACATATTAAAAAAGTGCGGTTAAATTTGACCGCACTTTTTTTATGATTAATGGTGATGATGTTCTGGTTTTGGTGGCAGTTTAGCACGCGCTTTACCAACAGGTAGAATTAATGTTGCGTAATTTGCCGATTGTTGGCACACCTTTTGATCTTCAAATGGTTCTTTGTGAATCACTTTAAGTTTCCAAATACCTTCAATTAATGGAATAAAGTTAACTTTACCTTCACTATCTGTTTTACCTGAAAACGCTTGTGGTTCACGGTGAGATGTTGCCGCTTCCATATCTTTTACGACAAAGGTATCAGACGTTGCAATAATCGTTTCGCCCGCAAGTGGTTTGTCTTTATAGAAAATTTGAAGAGGGAAAGCTTCGCCCGCTTTAATTGTTTTTGGATCTTTGAGTGGCACAATTTCAAGTGGTAAACCGATGCGTGTCATTGCCATATCCGCATTCAATGGTTTCTTACCCACCACAGTAAAGGCTTTACCAAACATTTGAGTTTGTTCGCAATAGAATGCATTTGGTGTACCTTGTAAGTTATCCATTTTCCAACCTTCATTATTTTGTGACCAGAAAGTTGGTTTATAAGTTGCCGTTACCCAATATGAACCGTCTTTTAACGGTTTTTCTGATTGATATTGGTAGTTTTCACCTTTTTGTACTAAGGTTTGCATTTCACCATCTTGATTGATGAGTTCCATCGGTGGAAAAATAGCGAGACGTTTTTCAGGAATTTTTTCAACGTAAGGGTAGTCACCATAAGCTAAATCAGCTTTTAAAACGGAATTGGAAGCAATTTGTGCTGGTGTTGCAACCCAAACTTCATGAGCTTGCGCGAGCGCAGAGAAGCCAAGTAGTGCTGCAATTAATGTTTTTTTCATTGTCTTTCCTTTTTAATCAATAAATCAATTTATAGAAAGTCTTCGATAGGGCGGATGAGTATAGCGAAAAAGAAATAGTGCGACGAATAGAAAAAGTTGATTTTGTGAGAAACTTCACATTTTTTTAACAAAAAAGTGCGCTCATCAAAACGATTGTTTTTTTGACCGCACTTATTTTAAATAAAAGGCTAAATTGGCTTATTTTTTAGAAGGTTTAATGGCTAATAGATTGCAGCTTAATTTACTAATTACATGCTCAGCCGTATTACCTAATAACGCTGCAGATAAACCCGTTCTACCCACTGTACCTAAAATCACTAATTCAGCTTCAATTTCTTTTGCCACTTCAGGAATCACTTCTTCAGGGAAACCTTCGCGTACGTGGGTATGATCTTCATCAATACCAAATTTTTGACGTAAGGCTTTCATATTGATGAGATGTTGGCCACGAATGCCATTTTCATAACCTGAAGTATTAAATTCAGGTAAATCAATCGCCATATTAATTGGTGCAACAGGGTAGGCGGCCACTAAATGTACATTACCACGGTTTAAGTTCTCCGCTAAACTTATCCCTGTTGAAACTAATTCTTGGTTAAATTCATCTTGATATTCTTGCTCACCCGATACATTTACGGCGACTAAAATACGGCGTTGGTGTTTCCAGTCACCATCACGGACCATTAATACTGGAATTGGGCATTTACGTAATAATTGCCAATCTACTGGTGTGAAAATCAATGAAGTGAAGCTTTCTTCATCTTTGGTGTATTTTACCACGAGGTCATATTGATTTTTTTCAACTTCTTCACGAATTGCATCCGCTTCATTGCTGCTCCATACAATATGAGATTCAAACTCAATTTCTGGATCTGCATATTTATCTAAATAAAATTGTACGGCTTGACGTTGTTGTTCAATGGCTGTTTCATGCATTTGGCTACGTTCTTCCGAAGAAAGAAGTGCAGACATTTCATAAGATAAGTCATAGACACTCAGCAAGGTGGTGATTTTTACTTTTGTTTCATTTTGTTGTTCTTTAACAAGACGAACGGCACGAGCGAGCGCATATTGTTTTTCATTATCAGGGTTAAGTACAACAAGAATATTATTAAATTTCATAAAGCCTCCAAGATATGAGATATCAATAGGATAGAAAAGATTTTAAGTGATGACAAGAACCTATTATAAAAAAAGTGATTTTGCACAAGTTTTTTGTCTCAAATACTAAAAAAGCGTGAAAACTCACGCTTTTTATCTATTCCACTAACTGGATTTTGGTTTTATGTACACCTGTTAAATCAATCAAGGCATTAATATCATTAATGGTAATGTATTTACCTTGCACAGAGAGTACACCTAATTTTTGGAAACGACCGAGCAAACGACTGATTGTCTCAACAGTTAGGCCGAGGTAATTACCAATATCGCTGCGAGTCATGGTTAAACGGAATTCTTTCGCCGAGAAACCACGGGCAGAATAGCGTTTAGATAGGTTATGGATGAATGCGGCTAAACGTTCTTCAGCATTCATTTTAGACAGCAATAAAATCATTTCTTGATCGCTTTTGATTTCACTACTCATTAAACGCATAATTTGTTGACGAAGCTTAGGCATTTTGCCGGATAGGTCATCTAAGATATCAAAGGGAATCTCACATACCATAGCGGTTTCCAATGCTTGTGCAAAACTCGGGTGTTGCATATTGGTGATCGCATCGAAACCGACTAAATCACCCGGTAAGTGAAAAGAGGTAATTTGTTCTTCGCCCGCTTCACTAATGGTATAAGTTTTAATGGTACCGGAACGAATCGCATAAATAGAATTAAGCGTGTCGCCCGCTTTAAAAAGGACTTGAGATTTTTGTATAGGCTTTTTACGCTCGATGATGTTATCAAGCTGATCGAGCTCATGTTCGTTCAATGTGAAAGGAATACAAAGTTGACTAATGCTGCAATCCTGGCAATGAATCGCACAACCACCAGATTGAACTCTGCGCCCTGATTTGGTTTCTGAAACGAAATTCTTCATTAGTTCCTCAAATCGATAAATATAGTGTAAAATTGATCTAACGCAATTATTCTACCACTAAATAGTCAATTTAAGAAGTTATCTACGAGTAAATAGGTATGGCAGCAGAAAAATTAACCAAAAAACGTTTAATACAAATTATTATCATGTTGATTATTTTGGTCAGTGCATTTGTTTGGCGATATATATTGCAATAAGTGCGGTCAAATTTTTCATTATTTTAGCGTATAAAAAAGAGCCACGATTTTGTGGCTCTTTGTTTTAAAGTTTAAGCCAGATTACCATTCGTAACCGACACCCGCACCCACAGTAAATTGACCGCGAGTATCTGCAGCACCGTTCACGTTGGTTGACCAGTGACCATTATCAGAGTTACGAGATGCTTTAATTGCAATTGCACTTTCACCGCGGTGATGAGCTACGCCGGTTGATACCATGCTCTTGCCATCTTTACGTGCAGATGGAGCAGAAGCGATTGCAGCAACACCAGCAATACCAGCACGAGTTTTGCGATCAACTTTGTTCACTTTATTATCAACATAACGTTTATTTACTGCATCAGTTGGGTCTTTAGGATCAGCCACATTCACAATACGATTATTGTGAACATCCAAGCCACCGTGTGCATGGACAGTACCGCCAACGTTAAGATCACCCGTTGTTGTCACATTTTTAAATGTCGGTGTATCAGATACTGCAACACTTAACACTTTGCCTTTTTTGTGGGTTAATTTAATATTTTTACCCGCATCAAGTGTTAACTTATCCATTTTTGTTGCAGTAGACTGAACCGTTTCTTCTGTTACTTCATTTACAACAGTACCTTCAGATGCACTTGCAGTTACGTTAAATCCACGACCACCTGCATTTTTGATTTCATCTTTGGTTTTTTGTGAAAGATCTACTTTGTAATTGGTTACTGTGGTAACAGAAATACCATTTTTAACTTCTGTTTTTTCACCAACTGTTACTGTAACAGCATCAGAAGCAGCTTCAACTGATGCT
>CAJMPC010000025.1:0-12888 GCA_905215245.1 uncultured bacterium
CCAATCTCACTGGTTAGAGTCAACGATAACAACATGGGCAGAACAAATCCAAAACCAAAATCCATCATCTATATGGGATAAAACCTATTCTCAAATAAAAGAACTTGGAATAGTCAATATATGGTTAATCCTTGTTGTTGCCGTAATCGGGATTGTACTTAACTCAATTATTAGAAATGTTTTTATTCGAAAAAATTAGTATAAATACTTAAATACAAATATGATACCAAAGAAACTCGACGAAATCGAAAAAACATTAATTCAAATTGTAGAACGCGATGTGGTTCCGGCACTTGGTTGTACTGAACCTATCTCTTTGGCGCTTGCAGCAGCAACTGCGGCTAAATATTTAGGCAAAACACCGGAACGTATTGAAGCTAAGGTATCGCCAAACTTAATGAAAAATGGATTGGGCGTTGCAGTACCGGGAACTGGCATGGTGGGCTTGCCTATTGCTGCAGCAATTGGTGCTTTAGGTGGTGATCCTGAGGGTGAGTTGGAAGTGTTAAAGCACATCACGCCAGAACAAGTATCTCAAGCTAAAGCGATGCTTGATAAAAAGCTCGTTAATGTGGATATTCATCAAACCGATCATATCTTATATTCAGAAGCCGTGTTGTTTGCCGATAATGATCGAGTGAAAGTAGCGATTCAAGATCAACACACAAACATCATTTTAATTGAAAAAAATGGCGAGGTCATTTTTGAGAAAGAACACGATGAATGTGCTGATTGCGATCCTTATGATATTTTCAAACAGGTGAGCGCACGTGAAATCTTTGAATTTTCTCATAAAGTTGCGCTCGATAAAATCCGCTTTATCGGACAAGCTGCTACGCTCAACCGCGCACTGTCTAACGAAGGATTACGTGAAAATTACGGCTTACACATTGGCAGAACGTTACGCAAACAAGTTGGTAGTGGCTTAATGTCAGACGATTTACTCAGTAAAATTATGATTGAAACCACTGCAGCCTCCGATGCCCGCATGGGTGGGGCTACATTGCCAGCGATGAGTAATTCAGGTTCAGGTAACCAAGGTATTGCTGCGACTATGCCCGTAGTTGTGGTCGCCGATTATTTAAACGTGAGTGAAGAAAAACGTCTCCGCGCCCTCTTCTTATCACACTTAATGGCCATTTATATCCACAGTAAATTACCCAAACTGTCTGCCCTTTGTGCAGTAACCACTGCCTCAATGGGAAGCTGTGCGGGTATCGCCTATTTACTTACGGGTAAATTCGAAACAGTGAGCATGGGGATTTGCAGCATGATCGGTGACATCAGCGGAATCATCTGCGATGGCGCATCCAATAGCTGTGCGATGAAAGTATCCACTAGCGTGGCTTCTGGCTACAAATCAGTTCTCATGGCAATGGATGAAACCCATGTGACAGGCAATGAAGGAATCGTTGAACATGATCTCGATCGCACTATCGACAATCTATGCTCAATTGCCTCTAAGAGTATGCACCACATTGATCGCCAAGTGATTGAAATTATGGTGAGTAAACCCTGCCCTTAATATCGTGATAACTTACGACAAAGTGCGGTCAGAAAAACATAAAAATTTCTGACCGCACTTTTTTTATATCAAAAAAACATATTTTCTAGCCAAAAGTTATTGGCACTACCTTCTTATTTTTTTAGAAAATACCGACCTACTTAATTCTAAAAGAGAAGGAATATTTATGCTTTTAACCGGATTACTTTGCGGAATTTTACTCGGATTTGTGATGCAGCGTGGGCGCTTTTGTATTACTGGCGCATTTCGCGATATGTATGTCACCAAAAATAACAAAATGTTTGTAGCCCTTCTATTGGCGATTACCGTGCAATCCATCGGTTTCTTTCTCTTAAAAGAAATCGGTGTATTAAATGTCGATCCAGCTGAAAATTTTGCCTTTTTAGCCGTGATTATCGGTGCCTTTGTGTTTGGTATCGGCATTGTTCTTGCTGGTGGTTGTGCGACAGGTACGTGGTACCGCGCTGCGGAAGGCCTAGTCGGCAGTTGGGTCGCGTTATTCACTTATATGTTATTAAGTGCCATCATGCGTACTGGCCCATTAGGCGAATTCAATAAAACTTTACGCAGTATCAATATTGAACAACGCAATATTTACGATACATTCGGTATTTCACCTTGGTGGTTAGTCGCATTATTAACTTTAGTTACGGCTTTCTATGTGTACAAACATCTCAGTAAACCAAGCGTAAAAGTCGCGGCATTAAAACCAAAGAAAACGGGACTTGCTCACTTATTATTTGAAAAACGCTGGCACCCATTTTTCTCTGCCGTATTAATCGGATTAATCGCACTTGCCGCTTGGCCACTCAGTGTTGCTACAGGTCGTGAGTTTGGACTAGGCATCACTGGTCCATCCGCTAATATTATGCAATTCCTCGTTACTGGCGACGGTAAATTTATTAACTGGGGCGTATTCTTAGTCTTAGGGATTTTTATTGGGTCATTCATCGGCGCTAAAGCAAGCAATGAATTTCGTGTTCGCGTACCGGATGCCACCACGATTCTACGCAGCGGACTCGGCGGTATTCTCATGGGTATCGGTGCAACCCTTGCAGGTGGCTGCTCTATCGGCAATGGCTTAGTCGAAACCGCCTTTTTCTCTTGGCAAGGTTGGGTATCATTGCCATTGATGCTCCTCGGCACTTGGGTGGCCGCCTACTTCACCATTATCCGTCCACAACGTTTAAAATTAACAAAAGCATCATAAGGAGTTTATATGATCGTTAAATTACCAACACTCGGCCTTGTTTGCCCATTTCCTCTCGTTGAAGCTAAGGAAGCCATGGCTAAGTTAAATAAAGGCGATGGCCTAGAAATTGAATTCGACTGCACACAAGCCACTGAAGCCATTCCCGCTTGGGCGGCTGAAGAAGGCTATGAAGTCACAAACTTCGAACAAATTGATGATGCGAAATGGTCAATTACAGTGATTAAATAATAAAAAAGTGCGGTCAGAAAAACACACAAATTTCTGACCGCACTTCTGCTTTAACAAATCGAAATAATTAAATTAATTCTACCGGTACTTTCACCACCAGTTTTTTCACAAAACTTGATTTGCCGTTTACGGTGCAACCTGGTTTATGTGGTTCATAAGGGAAAAAGACGGCGAACATTTTTGGTAAAAGTGTTACCGTGCTTTTATCTTCAATTTGCGGGGTAAGTTGGTAATCATCGGCATCACGATATTCATCGTATAAGCTGAGGTTTGGATAAGTCGCGCTTACTTCAACATTTTCTTCGCCACGAATAAGTAATTGAATATCTAGGTATTTATGGTGAAGTTCAGCTTGTTTGCTATCCGCTTCAACCGTATCAAATTCCATGACATTCATATAGACTTGCTCGCTTAAATCATGACGACCATTTTCTAATGCTTCAAGATCTAACGTGTTGAGATGAGCGCAAATGTCCGCGATAACTTTTGGTAAACCCACTTTGAAATTTGGGTTATTTAATGCACTGATAATCATAGTGTCTCCTTACGTATGTATTTGTATGAGAATATGATAACAAGTTGCTTATATTAAATAAAGTTACCAATAAATTTAAAACTCTGTATAATAAGCGAGCTTTATTTTCTGCATTAGCGTGCGGCTATCAAAAGAGATTTTTAAACGCCCAAAGTGCGGTCATTTTTTCGAAAGATTTCTTTTGCTAGTCGCAATCTGGAAAATAAAGCTTTGTTTTAAATATTATTTTGAAGGAAAACATTGTGAATCCAATTGTTAAACAATTTAAATACGGTCAACATACCGTTACTCTAGAAACCGGCGCGATTGCACGTCAAGCAACTGCTGCGGTCATGGCAAGCATGGACGATACCACGGTATTCGTGACTGTTGTTGCTAAAAAAGATGTGAAAGAAGGTCAAGACTTCTTCCCATTAACCGTAAACTACCAAGAGCGTACTTATGCGGCGGGTAAAATCCCTGGTGGTTTCTTCAAACGTGAAGGTCGTCCATCTGAAGGCGAAACTTTAATTGCACGTTTAATCGACCGTCCAATTCGTCCATTATTCCCAGAAGGTTTCTTCAACGAAATCCAAGTTGTAGCAACCGTGGTTTCTGTAAACCCACAAATCAGCCCAGACTTAGTGGCAATGATCGGTGCTTCTGCAGCATTAACCTTATCTGGCGTACCTTTCAATGGTCCTATCGGTGCGGCGCGTGTTGGTTTTATTGACAACCAATTCGTATTAAACCCAACTATGGCTGAACAAAAACAAAGCCGTTTGGACTTAGTGGTTGCAGGTACTGACAAAGCCGTATTAATGGTTGAATCTGAAGCAGATATCTTAACTGAAGAACAAATGTTAGCAGCGGTAGTATTCGGTCATCAACAACAACAAGTTGTGGTTGAAGCGATCAAAGAATTCGCAAAAGAAGCTGGCAAACCACGTTGGGATTGGGTTGCCCCACAACCAAACACAGATTTAATCAACAAAGTAAAAGCGATTGCAGAAGCGCGTTTAGGCGATGCATACCGCATTACTGAAAAACAAGCACGTTACGAACAAATCGATGCGATTAAAGCGGATGTGATTGCACAAATCACAGCAGAAGATGAAGAACTCAGCGAAGGAAAAATCGTGGATATTTTCACCGCACTTGAAAGCCAAATCGTTCGTGGCCGTATCATTGCAGGTGAGCCACGTATTGATGGCCGTACCGTTGATACCGTTCGTGCATTAGACATTTGCACTGGTGTATTACCACGTACTCACGGTTCTGCAATTTTCACCCGTGGTGAAACGCAAGCATTAGCCGTAGCGACTTTAGGTACTGAACGTGATGCACAAATCATTGATGAATTAACAGGTGAACGTCAAGATCACTTCTTATTCCACTACAACTTCCCTCCATACTCTGTAGGTGAAACCGGTATGATTGGCTCACCAAAACGTCGTGAAATCGGTCACGGTCGTTTAGCAAAACGCGGTGTAGCGGCTGTTATGCCTAGCCTTGCTGAATTCCCGTATGTAGTGCGTGTTGTGTCTGAAATCACTGAATCTAACGGTTCTTCTTCTATGGCATCTGTATGTGGTGCGTCTTTAGCATTAATGGATGCGGGCGTTCCAATCAAAGCCGCTGTTGCAGGTATCGCAATGGGCTTAGTGAAAGAAGAAGAGAAATTTGTGGTTCTTTCAGATATCTTAGGTGATGAAGACCACTTAGGTGATATGGACTTTAAAGTGGCCGGTACACGTGAAGGTGTCACCGCACTTCAAATGGACATCAAAATTGAAGGTATCACCCCTGAAATTATGCAAATTGCATTAAACCAAGCAAAAGGTGCACGTATGCACATTCTTGGCGTAATGGAACAAGCAATCCCTGCACCACGTGCAGATATTTCAGACTACGCTCCGCGTATTCACACCATGAAAATTGATCCGAAGAAAATCAAAGATGTTATCGGTAAAGGTGGTGCAACTATCCGTGCATTAACTGAAGAAACTGGTACGTCTATCGATATCGATGATGATGGTACAGTGAAAATCGCCGCAGTAGATAGCAGTGCAGCGAAAAATGTGATGGCACGTATTGAAGAAATCGTTGCTGAAGTTGAAGCGGGCGCAATTTACAAAGGTAAAGTAACTCGTCTTGCTGACTTTGGTGCATTCGTCGCTATCGTTGGAAATAAAGAAGGTTTAGTTCATATTTCTCAAATCGCTGAAGAGCGTGTAGAGAAAGTGAGTGATTATCTTCATGTTGGTCAAGAAGTGACTGTGAAAGTGGTTGAAATCGATCGCCAAGGTCGTATCCGCTTAACTATGAAAGATCTTGCACCAAAACAAGAAACTGAAGCAGAATCTGCACCAGCAGAAGACATTTCAGAAGAACAAGAATAATCTCACAGGGTGTGTGAATTTAGTTTACACACCCGTTTTGATTATCAAACTAACTTATAAAACAATGCAATATTTTCGGTTATTCCGTTTTCTAGTTTCGTTGTCTAGCCTAAGTGTGATTTTATTTATTTCCGGTTGTGTGCAATCGGGAAACGTGTTTGTCGCACCAAATAAAGTCGTGCTCGCGGATCAAACGCCGAATACGCACTTCGAGCAAGAAGTGATGATTACCCGAATCGGGCAAGTTTTATTAGTTGGAAAAATGAGTAATGAAGAACGGGCGACGCTTCACTTTGAACGTGGCGTATTATACGACTCACTCGGTTTATGGGGCCTCGCACGTTATGACTTTACACAAGCCCTTGCGTTACAGCCAAAGATGGCTTCCGTTTATAATTACTTAGGGCTTTACTTACTGCTTGAAGAAGATTACGACAGCGCATTAGAAACCTTTAATGCGGTGTTTGAGTTGGATCCAAGTTATGACTATACCCACCTTAATCGTGGTTTAAATTTTTATTACGTCGAACGCTATAATCTTGCTGAAGACGATTTGATGAAGTTTTACGAAGCCGATACCAAAGATCCCTATCGCGTACTCTGGCTCTATTTGAACGAACAAAAATTAAAACCACAAGAAGCCCATGCCAACCTTGTTGAACGAGCTAAAGGGCTATCTAAGGACTTCTGGGGAACCAATATCGTTCAATACTATTTAGGTAATATTTCTGTGAGTGACTTGCAAGAGCGGGCAACCAAATTTGCAGAAAACTCGCAACAATATGCAGAAATATTAACCGAAACCTACTTTTATCTAGCAAAACAAAAACTCAATTTGGGGCAAGTTGATGAAGCGGCGGCTTTATTCAAACTTGCTATTGCGAATCAGGTGTATAACTTTGTTGAGTATCGTTTTGCCGTGTTAGAGCTGATGAAATTGAAACCGGCTCAAACTGAAGACGAAAAAGAAGAAAAAAGTGCGGTCACAAAAACTGCTGTTTTTTAGACTTGCCTCCTTCTTTTATAACAAATAAACCTGAAAGCTAAATTGAGCTTTCCTTACTTACATTCGAGTATTTTAATGACAGACAAAATCACTTTTAATGATTTAGGCTTGCCTGAATTCATTCTAAAAGCCGTTTCTGACCTTGGTTTTGAAACACCTTCGCCAATTCAACAAGCTTGTATTCCTGCTCTTTTAGAAGGCAGAGATGTACTGGGTATGGCACAAACCGGTAGTGGTAAAACTGCCGCATTCTCTTTACCTATTTTAGCTAAAATTGATCCTGCCGCAAAACATCCACAATTATTGGTGATGGCACCAACGCGTGAACTTGCCATTCAAGTTGCGGATGCTTGTGAACACTTCATGAAATATGCAAAAGGCATCAACATCGTGACCCTTTATGGTGGTCAACGCTATGACATTCAATTACGTGCATTAAAACAAGGTGCACAAGTTGTTGTAGGTACACCGGGTCGTATTTTGGATCATATCCGTCGTAACACATTAAATCTTTCTGAGTTAAGAGCTATCGTACTTGATGAAGCCGATGAGATGCTTCGCATGGGCTTTATTGATGATGTAGAAACTGTTATGGCTGAATTACCGGAAGAGCACCAAACGGCCCTTTTCTCAGCAACCATGCCTGAGCCAATTCGTCGTATCACAAAACGCTTCATGAACAATCCACAAGAAGTGAAAATCAAAGTAAATAACGATAATGCACCGGATATTGAACAAAATTGTTGGTATGTTCAAGGTTTCCGTAAAAATGATGCGTTATTACGCTTCTTAGAAGTGGAAGAGTTTGATGCGGCAATCATTTTTACCCGTACTAAAACAGGCACACTTGATGTGACCGAATTATTAGAAAAACACGGTTTCCGTGCTGCGGCATTAAACGGTGATATGACTCAGCAATTACGTGAGCAAACCTTAGATCGCTTACGTAATGGTAGCCTTGATATCGTTGTTGCAACCGATGTGGCTGCGCGCGGTATTGATATTGAACGAATCAGCCTTGTAGTGAACTATGACATCCCGCTTGATGCAGAGTCTTACGTTCACCGTATCGGCCGTACCGGTCGTGCAGGTCGTTCTGGTCGTGCATTGTTATTCGTTGAACCACGTGAACGCCGTTTACTTCGCAATATCGAACACTTGATGAAAAAACCAATCAATGAAGTTGAATTACCAAATCATGAAGTGTTGCAAGCCTGTCGTCGTAAAAAATTCCAAGACAAGATTACCAAACAATTGGAACATCATGATCTTGAAATGTATCGTAGCCTATTGGAAGATTTATTTACCGCGGATCAGGATCAAGAAGATATTGCTGCAGCGATGTTGATGTTGCTTCAAGGAAAACAAAAACTGATTCTTCCACCTGATCCACCAATGGATAAGCGTCGTCGTGACCGTAATGATCGCGGTGATCGTCGTGAAAACCCACGTTCAGCTGAACGTCGTGGTGAACGTAAAGGCTACGGCACACCACAGCCGATGGATTTATATCGTATCGAAGTAGGTCGTGCAGATGGTGTAGAAGTGCGTCATATCGTAGGTGCGATCGCAAATGAAGGTGATATTAACAGCCGTTACATTGGCCATATCAAACTTTATGATGACTACTCTACCGTTGAATTACCACAAGGTATGCCAAAAGAATTGCTCCAACAATTCGGTAAAACTCGCGTTTTAAATAAACAAATGCAAATGAGCTTTATGGGCGCAGCACAGTCAGACAACAGACGTGGTGGCAATGACTTTGGTGGAAAAGGTCGCCATAATGAACGTGGAGACCGAGACCAAGATCGCTTCCGTGGTGAACGTAATGGTGAGCGTCGTCAACGTAAATTTAACGATAAAAATGACCGCACTTTTAACGAACGTGGTCGCCGAGATCGCCAACGTTAATCCTTATTTAACAGCCCCTTGAAGTAAAAGGGGCTTTTTTATTGTCTTAATTCTCGTTACAATCGTCTCTTATCTCAATTTATAAGGTTTATCTATTGAAAGGTCTATTTTTACGTATTATTGCTGCTTTTGCATTATTACTTTGGGCAATTGATATGGTCTTCCCTTGGCAAAAAATTATGCAATCGGAGCAAAACCCTTACACCACGATCAAAAATCGCGGTAGCCTTATTGTCGGCACCATTAACAATCCCATTTACTATTTTATTGGGAATGAAGGCGAATCAGGCTTGGAATACGAATTAGCAAAAAACTTTGCTGATTATTTAGGGGTTCGCTTACAAATTAAAACCTTAGAAAATAACGATCAACTTTTTAACGAATTAGAGAACAACAATATTGATATTGCTGCTGCGAATCTTTTGTTCCAGCCTCAACGTGCAGAAAAATTTCAGTTAGGGCCCTCTTATACTTCAGCCTCTTGGCAACTTGTGTATAAAAAAGGGGAAAATCGTCCGAAAGATTTAGCGCAAGTACAACAAGAAATTATCATTTCTGCGGGGGAAGATTTAGAAAAATTATTATCCCTTGCGCAGAAAAAACTTCCTGCACTTAAATGGCAGAATAACAAGCAGTTGACCCAAGAAGAATTATTGATTCAAGTAGCGGAAGGAAAAATTCCTTATACCATTGCAAACAGTATTGATGTAGCGGCAGCACAACAAATTCGCCCTAACTTAGCGATTGCATTTGACCTAACGGATGAAATGACCGTGCATTGGTATCTTTCCAATAAATCCTATAATGAGCTACAAGCAGGCTTGTTGGATTTTATGAATAATGCCATTGAAACGGGATTAATTGATCGTATTGAGGAAAAATATTTCCGCCATATTACTGCCTTTGATTATGTAGATACTCAGGCTTATTTAGAGGCTGTAGAAAAAATTCTACCTCAATATCAACCGCTCTTTGAAAAATATAAAGGGAATTTAGACTGGCGATTATTAGCCGCTGTAGCCTATCAAGAATCGCATTGGGACCCTTATGCAACCTCTCCAACCGGTGTACGCGGAATGATGATGCTCACCAAAGATACAGCTGTGCGGATGAATATTAATAATCGCACTGATGCCGAACAAAGTATAAAAGCGGGATCGGAGTATTTGCATTGGCTACTCGACCAAATGCCTGACAGTATTCCAGAAGAAGATCGAATTTGGTATTCTTTAGCAGCATACAATATGGGATTAGGGCATATTTTAGACGCTCGTCGCCTAACTAAAAAATTAGGGGGCAATCCTGATAACTGGCTAGATGTGAAAAATAATCTGCTGTTATTATCGGAAAAACGTCATTATTCGAACTTAAAATACGGCTATGCTCGCGGTTATGAAGCTTATCAATATGTCGAGAATATCCGCCGTTATATGAACAGTATTGTGAATTATCATCGTGTTCAAGAAAACCAAGCAACTGCAACAGAATAAGTGCGGTCAGAAAAATAGCGTTTTTATTGAATAGAAAGAAAACAAGGAGAAAAAGATGTTAAAACGAAAAACCTTCTTAAAGAAAAAAGCATCAAGAGATATCTCTGCTTCACGCAACTTGCGTTTAAGACGCTTAAAACACCGTAAAGCAAAACAATTCCAACGCCATGCGTTACAATTAGTGATTCAAGATATCTAAAAAAGGGCGAACATCATGTTCGCCCTTTTATTCGCTCATTATTCTTTATTTTTCAAAAGAGTCTTTCAAACGCTCATCTGCTCGGCGGGATTCGCCTTTATGTTGAAGTTTATTTAATTGACGTTCTAATTTTTCTTCGACTTCATTGATCGCTTTATACATATCATCAGCCGTTGCAGTGGCTAACAGATTACCTAATGGAGTTCCAATTGAAGCCTCTACAGAAAAGCCGTTTGGCACTTTACTTAAAACAAAGTGCGGGCTAATCAGTTGAGTGTGCCATTTCTCTAATTTTGCAAGTCTTCCCTCCACATGTTCACGGATTGCAGGGGTGATTTCCATTTGTTTACTTGTGATATTGAGTGTCATAGCATTTACCTCTTTTGCTTAAATGAACCCTTCGGTTCCGTTCATCTTTAATAACAACATATCGACCTTGCACTGCTTTTTCAAGTACTTTTAGTCAAATAAAAAAACAAATGTTCAAAAATATGATCGGGATCTAATTTCTGCAAAAATACGATTTTCTTTCTGTGTAAACTTGTTATGATGTAAAGCTGTAAACAACAAAGGGAAGCACTCTGCTTCCCTTTTTTTTACGAGATGAATTAGGCTAATTCATCTTGATCATGTTGCGTTGCTTTTAAACGTTCAAAGTAATCTTTGGTTTCTGAAATAATCTCTTTGCGTAAACCAATTAATGCAACTAAGTTCGGGAAGGCCATTAAACCGTTCACAATATCCGCTAAAATCCAAATTAAATCTAAGGTAAGGAATGAACCCGCCCCGACCAAAACAATAAACACAAAGCGATACAATTTAATACCACGGATACCGACTAAGTAAAGGAAGCAACGTTCACCGTAATAGCACCACCCTAAAATTGTGGTGAAAGCAAAGAATAATAAGCCAACAGTTACAATGGTTGCACCAAATGACGTGCCTAAGCCCTGAGCAAAAGCATAGTTAGTCACGCTTGCACCTGAAAGCTCAGGGTTACTCCATGCCCCCGTAATGACGAGTACTAATCCCGTCATGGTACATACGATGATGGTATCTAAGAATGTCCCTGTCATCGAAATTAAACCTTGGCGAACAGGCTCTTTCGTTTGCGCCGCTGCAGCAGCAATAGGCGCACTCCCTAAACCAGATTCATTTGAGAAAATACCGCGTGCTACACCCGATTGAATCGCTTTCATAACGGTAAAACCAACTGCACCGCCTAAAGCCGCTTGTGGGTTAAACGCACTGTGAATAATTAATGCAATTGCAGCAGGCAATTTGTCGTAATTAACGATTAAGATAATAATTGAGGTCGCTACATAGCCAATTGCCATAAAAGGCACTATAACGGAAGAAGCTGTCGCAATACGTCTTACACCACCGAGAATAATCATGGCGACCAACACCGTCACCACTGTTGCCGTAATAATAACGGGTACATTGAATGTGTCTTGCATCGCATGCGTAATTGCATTTATTTGAGGGAAGGTACCAATACCGAAAAAGGCCACCAATACCCCAAATAGCGCAAACAATTTAGCTAGCCATTTAATACCAAGACCACGCTCAATGTAATACATTGGTCCACCCGCCATAAAACCGTATTTATCTCGCACACGATATTTCACGGCAAGTAAACATTCAGCGTATTTAGTTGCCATACCTAATAATGCAACTAGCCACATCCAAAAAATCGCGCCAGGTCCGCCCGCTTGCACGGCGGTCGCAACACCAACAATGTTCCCTGTACCAATGGTTGCCGCTAATGCCGTACAAAGTGCGGCAAAAGAAGACACATCTCCCTTGCCTTTATTCGCACCACGAGCAAATAAATAGCCCAACGCACGAGGCAAATAACGAATTTGCAAGAAACCTAAGCGAAGGGTGAGATAAAGTCCGGTTCCGGACAAAAGAATAAGTAGGGGCGGTCCCCATATAAAGCTACTAATAGCCGATAAGATTGTCTGTAATGACATTGATGATTCCTCGTCGTTTAAAATACAAATAAACTCGACAAGGAGACAAGAAGAATCCCGATAGAAATATATTGATAATACGGATTGTCTTTTGCCCCTGTCCTTTTGCCTGAGCGTTTGGAAAACAATCGAAAAATCGACCACTCTTTTGCGCCTTCGGCGTCCATTTACATCAATAAAATGCAATGGATCTCTCCAAGGGTTCGTCCAGTAACAGTCCCTGCAATCTTGCGATTGCGCCTGAAAGATTTTACCTCGTCGGCGTAGGGGCAATTCCCTACTCTCCAGCTACCTTCTTCCGAACTCACTTTTTACGTTTTATTTTTTATCGCAAAAAGTGTCGCGAATTTTAGCAAACTTGAAAGGCTAACTCAATGGATTGACGAAAAAAGGCTTAGATAACAGGGTGAAAGCAGAT
>CAJMPC010000026.1:0-12737 GCA_905215245.1 uncultured bacterium
ACCCTGCTATTGACACATAATGTTGATACCCTTGGACAAATGTCATGTAACCCTGCTATTGGTGGTATTGGTAAAGGCCATTTAGTGAAAGAAGTGGATGCCATGGGCGGGTTAATGGCGCATGCTGCAGATAAGGCGGGGATTCAATTTCGTACTTTAAACAGCAGTAAAGGGCCTGCTGTACGTGCAACTCGTGCTCAAGCTGACCGTGTGTTATATCGCCAAGCCGTACGCATCGCACTAGAAAATCAACCTAATTTAGATATTTTCCAACAAGAAGTAACCGATATTTTAGTTGAGCAAGATTGCGTTTGTGGTGTGGAAACCAAAATGGGACTTAAATTCCGCGCTAAATCGGTGATTTTAACAGCCGGTACTTTCTTAGCAGGTAAGATCCATATAGGTTTAGAACATTATGAAGGTGGCCGAGCTGGTGATCCGGCATCTGTTACACTTTCTCATCGTTTACGTGATCTGAATTTACGTGTAGATCGTTTAAAAACCGGTACACCACCACGTATTGATGCACGCACGATCAATTTCGATATATTGGCTAAACAACATGGTGATGCCGTATTACCGGTATTCTCTTTTATGGGATCGGTATCTGATCACCCTCAACAAATTCCTTGTTATATCACCCATACCAATGAACAAACCCATGAAGTGATCCGTAATAACTTGGATCGTAGTCCAATGTATACTGGTGTGATTGAAGGAATCGGTCCGCGTTATTGTCCATCCATTGAAGATAAAGTGATGCGTTTTGCGGATCGTAATTCACATCAAATCTATTTGGAACCAGAAGGCTTAACCAGTAATGAAGTGTATCCAAACGGGATCTCTACTAGTTTGCCGTTTGACGTACAAATGGGTATTGTGAACTCCATGAAAGGTTTGGAAAAAGCTCGCATCATTAAACCTGGTTATGCCATTGAATACGATTATTTTGATCCACGTGATTTAAAACCTACGTTAGAAACTAAATCGATTTCGGGTTTATTCTTTGCGGGTCAAATTAACGGTACAACCGGTTATGAAGAAGCGGCGGCACAAGGCTTATTGGCGGGGATTAACGCAGGTCTTTATGTACAAGAAAAAGAGGCATGGTATCCACGTCGCGATCAATCTTATACTGGCGTATTGGTGGATGACCTTTGCACGCTTGGTACCAAAGAACCGTATCGCGTATTTACTTCTCGTGCAGAATACCGTTTGTTATTACGTGAAGATAATGCGGACATTCGTTTAACGCCAATTGCCCATGAATTAGGTTTGATTGATGAGACTCGTTGGGCACGCTTTAATCAAAAAATGGAAAATATTGAACAGGAACGCCAACGCTTACGCAGCATTTGGTTGCATCCGCGTTCTGAATATTTAGAAGAAGCCAATAAAGTGCTTGGCAGCCCACTTGTGCGTGAAGCCAACGGTGAAGATTTATTACGCCGTCCGGAAATAACTTACGATATTTTGACTTCTTTAACGCCATACAAACCGGCAATGGAAGACCGAGAAGCCGTAGAACAAGTGGAAATTGCTATTAAGTATCAAGGCTATATTGAGCATCAACAAGAAGAAATTGAAAAACAAAAACGCCACGAAAATACAGCTATCCCGGCTAACTTTGATTACAGCAAAGTTTCCGGTTTATCTAATGAAGTACGTGCGAAGTTGGAACAGCATCGTCCAGTTTCCATTGGTCAAGCGAGCCGAATTTCAGGCATTACTCCTGCGGCAATTTCAATTATTCTGGTGAATTTGAAAAAACAAGGCATGCTAAAACGTGGGGAGTAAACTTCTCAGGTATTGAAAGCAAAAGTGCGGTGAATTTTCATCGCACTTTTTTATATTACAAATTAAAAAGATGTAATTAGTAGGTTAAATTTTTGCTGAAATAAAAACACTAAGGATTTTAACCGCACTTTCAAGTAGAATGGCGACAAACAGACAAGATAGATAGAAAAATGAAAGCAAAACTCGAAAATTTACTGGCTCAAGCAGAAATTCAATTAACCGATCTACAAAAAGATCAGCTGATTCAGTTGGTACAATTACTCCATAAATGGAACAAGGCTTATAATTTAACCTCTGTACGTGATCCGCAAGAGATGTTAGTAAAACATATCTTGGATAGTATTGTTGTTAGTCCTTATTTACAAGGTGATCGTTTTATAGATGTAGGAACGGGTCCAGGCTTGCCAGGCCTGCCTTTAGCCATTATTAATCCTACCAAGCAATTTGTCTTGTTAGATAGTTTAGGTAAGCGTATTAGCTTTATTCGAAATGCAGTACGTGAGTTAGGACTAACAAATGTAGAACCTGTTCTTAGCCGTGTTGAGGAATACCAACCTGAACAAAAATTCGACGGTGTATTAAGTCGTGCATTTGCTTCGTTAAAAGATATGACAGATTGGTGTCATCATTTGCCAAAAGAAAATAGGTATTTTTATGCCTTGAAAGGCATTTATCACGAAGATGAAGTTCAAGAATTAGACAAAAAATTCGAAGTAAAAGACGTGATAACTTTGCATGTACCAGAGCTTATAGGTGAGCGACATTTAATCATTTTACGATAAAATACACTTTTTTTTACGGCTATTTTATTAATTATTTTTTAAAAGTGTGATTTGTTTAACATTTTTTAGTAGTTAAAAAGTTGAAACTCTTTGTAGCACGGGTATAATTAGGTAGTTTTTGTATTTTAAAAAATAAGATAATGTCTAAGGTTTTAACGCAGGCCAAAAATCGATATAAAAAAGCGATGATCATTGAATTAGTTTGTCTTGTTGTTTTTGGTTTGTTAGTTGCGCTTTGGCAAGGTGAAAGTGCGGTAGATTTTAGTTTAGGATTTATCTGTGCTTTTGTGCCATTTTGTGCTTTTGCTTATATTGTTTTTTTTCGCAAACAAGATTTTTCAACAAAATTAACAGCATTTTATCGCGGCGAAGCATTGAAGTTTATGCTAACGATTGTGCTTGTGGGTGTGTCCTTTAAGTGGCTTTCTATCTCACATTTTATTTTGTTTTTTGTTGGTTTTTTTACTGCATTAGCGTTGAATAATTTTATTCCGTTTTTGTTAAATAAATCTTAAATTTTTTCTTTTTTCTACAAAGGGTTGACTATGTCTGGACAAACGACTTCCGAATATATTGGCCACCACTTGACCTTCTTAAAAACAGGTGATGGTTTCTGGAACGTTCACGTTGATACGCTCTTTTTCTCGATCGTATCTGCAGTGATTTTCCTGTTTATTTTTTCTCGTGTTGCAAAAAATGCAACGACAGGCGTACCGGGCAAAATGCAATGTTTGGTTGAAATTGTCGTAGGTTGGGTTGATGGCATTGTGAAAGAAAACTTTCATGGTCCGCGTAATGTGGTAGCACCAATTGCTTTAACCATTTTCTGCTGGGTATTCATTATGAATGCTATCGACTTAATTCCTGTTGATTTTCCTCCTCAACTTGCTAGCCTCTTTGGTATTCACTACTTGAGAGCTGTGCCAACGGCAGATATTAGCGCAACCTTAGGTATGTCGATCTGCGTATTCTTCCTTATTCTTTTCTATACAGTTAAATCAAAAGGTTTTGGTGGCTTAGCGAAAGAATATACACTCCATCCTTTTAATCATTGGGTGTTTATTCCAGTAAACTTTATTCTTGAAACCGTAACTTTATTAGCAAAACCTATTTCTCTTGCTTTCCGTCTATTCGGTAATATGTATGCAGGGGAATTAATCTTTATTCTTATCGCTGTGATGTACTCTGCAAATGTGGCCATTGCGGCATTGGGAATTCCGTTACACCTTGCTTGGGCTATTTTCCATATTTTGATTATTACGTTACAAGCATTCATCTTTATGATGTTAACGGTCGTTTATTTAAGTATTGCTTATAACAAAGCAGATCATTAATCATTTTTTATTAACCGGCTCTAGGGCTAAACTTAACTTCTATTGGAGAACATTATGGAAACTGTAATTACAGCGACAATCATTGGTGCATCAATTCTTCTTGCATTAGGTACTGCAATCGGCTTTGCGATCTTAGGTGGTAAATTCTTAGAATCATCTGCTCGCCAACCTGAATTAGCATCTAGCCTACAAACTAAAATGTTTATCGTGGCTGGTCTTTTGGATGCGATTGCAATGATTGCTGTTGGTATTTCATTACTTTTCATTTTCGCAAACCCATTCATCGGTTTATTACACTAATCACCTTATTTGCTTATCAACGTAAAACAAGCATAGTAAGGAGGACGTTGTGAATTTAAATGCAACATTGATTGGTCAACTTATTGCGTTCGCACTTTTCGTGTGGTTCTGCATGAAGTTTGTTTGGCCACCAATTATTAATGCGATTGAAACACGTCAAAGCCAAATTGCGAACGCCTTAGCGTCAGCTGAAGCAGCGAAAAAAGAGCAAGCAGATACTAAAAATCTTGTGGAACAAGAACTTTTATCTGCAAAAGTACAAGCTCAAGAAATTTTAGATGCTGCTAATAAACGTCGCAATGAAGTGTTAGACGAAGTGAAGGCAGAAGCTGAAGAACTAAAAGCAAAAATTATTGCTCAAGGTTATGCTGAAGTAGAAGCAGAACGTAAACGTGTTCAAGAAGAATTACGTGTTAAAGTGGCTTCATTAGCAGTAGCGGGTGCTGAGAAAATTGTGGGTCGTTCTATTGATGAAGCGGCAAACAATGACATTATTGATAAATTAGTTGCAGAGTTATAAGAGGCTTAGCTTATGTCAGAATTAACTACAATAGCTCGCCCTTATGCAAAAGCTGCATTCGACTTTGCCATTGAACAAAGTGCGGTCGAAAAATGGACTGAAATGTTAGGTTTCGCTGCTGCCGTAGCTGAAGATGAAACGGTAAAAGCTTACTTAAGTAGTTCTCTTTCTGCACAGAAATTAGCTGATACAGTAATTTCTATTTGTGGCGAACAATTGGATCAATATGGGCAAAATCTTATTCGGTTAATGGCTGAAAATAAGCGTTTGAGTGCGATTCCTACCGTGTTTGAAGAATTTAAACATTATGTGGAAGAACATCAAGCTATTGCAGAAGTTGAAGTAACTTCCGCACAACCATTGAATGCAACACAAATCGAAAAAATTGCAGCTGCAATGGAAAAAAGATTAGCTCGCAAAGTGAAATTAAATTGCAATGTAGATAGCTCACTGATTGCCGGTGTGGTTATTCGTACTGAAGACTTTGTGATTGACGGAAGTAGTCGTGGACAACTTGCTCGTCTCGCAAATGAGTTGCAATTATAAGAGGAATACAAGATGCAACTAAATTCAACTGAAATTAGTGAATTGATTAAAAAACGCATCGCTCAATTTGACGTGGTGAGCGAAGCCCGTAATACAGGGACAATTGTTTCTGTAAGCGACGGGATTATTCGTATTCATGGCTTAAGCGATGTGATGCAAGGCGAAATGATCGCCTTACCAGGCAACCGTTACGCAATGGCACTTAACCTTGAACGTGATTCTGTTGGTGCGGTAGTAATGGGTCCTTACGCAGATTTAGCGGAAGGTATGGAAGTACAATGTACTGGCCGTATTCTTGAAGTACCAGTTGGTCGTGGTTTATTAGGTCGTGTGGTAAATACACTTGGTCAACCAATCGATGGTAAAGGTGAAATTGAAAACGATGGTTTCTCTCCTGTTGAAGTCATTGCACCAGGTGTTATTGATCGTAAATCGGTTGATCAGCCTGTACAAACTGGTTATAAAGCGGTTGACTCCATGGTTCCAATCGGTCGTGGTCAACGTGAGTTAATCATCGGTGACCGTCAAACTGGTAAAACAGCATTAGCAATCGACGCAATCATTAACCAACGTGATTCAGGTATTAAATGTATCTATGTAGCAATCGGTCAAAAAGCGTCGACTATTGCAAACGTAGTACGTAAATTAGAAGAGCACGGTGCGCTTGAAAACACTATCGTTGTTGCGGCATCTGCATCTGAATCAGCTGCTTTACAATATTTAGCGCCTTATGCTGGTTGTGCAATGGGTGAATATTTCCGTGATCGCGGTGAAGATGCGTTAATCGTTTACGATGACTTATCAAAACAAGCCGTTGCTTATCGTCAAATTTCATTATTATTACGTCGTCCACCAGGTCGTGAAGCATATCCAGGTGACGTATTCTATCTACACTCACGTTTACTTGAACGTGCAGCACGTGTAAATGAAGAATACGTAGAAAAATTCACTCAAGGTGCAGTAAAAGGAAAAACTGGTTCTTTAACCGCTCTTCCAATTATTGAAACTCAAGCAGGTGATGTTTCAGCATTCGTTCCAACCAACGTAATTTCGATTACCGATGGTCAGATTTTCTTAGAATCTAACTTATTTAACTCTGGTATTCGTCCAGCGGTAAACCCTGGTATTTCGGTATCTCGTGTGGGTGGTTCTGCACAAACTAAAGTAGTGAAAAAATTAGCTGGTGGTATCCGTACTGCATTAGCTCAATATCGTGAATTAGCGGCGTTTGCTCAGTTCGCATCTGACCTTGATGATGCTACCCGCAAACAACTTTCTCACGGTGAAAAAGTCACTGAATTATTGAAACAAAAACAATATGTACCGCTTAGCGTAGCAGAGCAATCTGTGTTGCTTTTTGCGGTTGAGTTTGGCTATTTAGAAGATGTGGAATTGCAAAAAATTGCAAGTTTTGAAGCCGCACTTTTAGATTACGCTCGCCGTAACCACAGCGAGTTTATGGCTGAATTGACCAAAACCGGTAATTACAATGATGAAGTTAAAGCATCATTGAAATCGATTTTGGATAACTTTAAAGCCAACAGCGCGTGGTAAAAGTAACGGAGAAATAAGATGGCAGGTGCAAAAGAGATAAAAACCAAAATTGCCAGTGTACAAAGTACACAAAAAATTACAAAGGCAATGGAAATGGTGGCGACCTCGAAAATGCGTAAAACGCAGGATCGTATGTCGGCTTCTCGTCCGTATTCTGAAACAATACGAAATGTTATCAGCCACGTCTCTAAAGCAAGTGTTGGTTATAAACACCCATTTTTAATTCAACGCGAAGTGAAAAAAGTCGGGATCTTAGTGGTCTCGACTGACCGCGGAATGTGTGGTGGTTTGAACATTAACTTGTTTAAAACCGTCATGACAGAAATCAAACAATGGAAAGATAAAGGGGTTAATGTTGAATTGGGTTTAATTGGCTCAAAAGGCATTAGTTTCTTCCGTTCATTAGGATTACCTGTTCGTGCACAACTTTCCGGTTTGGGTGATAATCCGACAATGGAAGACTTAATTGGTGTTGCAAACGGTATGTTTGGTAGCTATAAAGACGAAGAAGTAGATGCAGTTTATATTGCCTACAATAAATTCGTTAATACAATGGCACAAAAACCTGTTTATCAGCAATTAATACCATTACCGGCATTAGAAACCGATAATTTAGAGCAAAGACAAAGCACCTGGGATTACCTTTACGAGCCTGAGCCAAAAGTCTTATTAGACAGTTTGCTTACTCGTTATTTGGAATCACAAGTGTATCAATCTGTGGTAGATAACCTTGCTTCCGAGCAAGCTGCTAGAATGGTAGCAATGAAAGCGGCAACTGATAATGCAGGTAATTTAATCAATGACTTGCGATTAGTTTACAATAAAGCCCGTCAAGCAAGTATTACAAATGAATTAAACGAAATCGTCGCCGGCGCGGCAGCGATTTAATGAAAGAGGAACGGTAATGTCAGCAGGAAAAATTGTACAAATCATCGGTGCGGTGATTGACGTTGAATTCCCACAAGATGCAGTACCAAAAGTTTACGATGCATTAAAAGTTGAATCAGGTTTAACGCTTGAAGTTCAACAACAATTAGGTGGCGGTGTAGTTCGCTGTATCGCATTAGGTACATCTGACGGCTTAAAACGTGGCTTAAAAGTAGAAAATACGGGTAACCCGATTCAAGTTCCAGTAGGGACTAAAACGTTAGGCCGTATTATGAACGTATTAGGTGAACCAATCGATGAGCAAGGTGAAATTGGCGCGGAAGAAAATTGGTCTATTCACCGTCCGGCACCAAGCTATGAAGAACAATCTAACAGTACGGAATTATTAGAAACTGGTATCAAAGTTATCGACTTAATTTGTCCATTCGCAAAAGGTGGTAAAGTGGGTCTATTCGGTGGTGCGGGTGTAGGTAAAACCGTTAACATGATGGAATTAATCCGTAATATCGCGATTGAGCACTCAGGTTACTCCGTATTTGCGGGTGTAGGTGAACGTACTCGTGAAGGTAACGACTTCTATCATGAAATGAAAGATTCTAACGTATTAGATAAAGTATCATTAGTTTACGGACAAATGAATGAGCCACCAGGTAACCGTTTACGTGTTGCGTTAACTGGTTTAACTATGGCTGAAAAATTCCGTGACGAAGGTCGTGATGTATTATTCTTCGTGGATAATATCTATCGTTATACCCTTGCTGGTACTGAAGTATCTGCGTTATTAGGTCGTATGCCATCTGCGGTAGGTTACCAACCAACATTAGCAGAAGAAATGGGTGTGTTACAAGAGCGTATCACTTCAACCAAAACAGGTTCTATCACCTCTGTTCAAGCGGTATACGTACCTGCGGATGACTTAACTGACCCATCTCCGGCAACAACCTTCGCGCACTTAGACTCAACAGTTGTATTAAGTCGTCAAATTGCGTCTTTAGGTATTTACCCTGCGGTTGACCCATTAGATTCAACTTCACGTCAATTAGACCCACTCGTTGTTGGTCAAGAGCACTATGATGTAGCGCGTGGCGTACAAGGTATCTTACAACGTTATAAAGAATTGAAAGATATTATCGCAATTCTTGGTATGGACGAGTTATCTGAAGATGACAAACTTGTGGTAGCACGTGCACGTAAAATTGAACGTTTCTTATCACAACCGTTCTTCGTTGCTGAGGTATTCAACGGTACTCCAGGTAAATACGTTTCTTTAAAAGAAACTATCCGCGGCTTTAAAGGTATTTTAAACGGCGAATACGATCATATTCCAGAACAAGCGTTCTACATGGTCGGTACAATCGACGAAGCGCTAGAAAAAGCCAAAAATATGTAATCACTTCAAGTCATTTGAAGGAGAACAAAAATGGCGACATTTAACCTAATAATAGTCAGCGCAGAGCGAAAAATCTTTGAAGGTGCTGTTAAACAAATCCAAGCAACAGGTGTGGAAGGTGAACTAGGTATTTTACCAAACCACACTCCTTTGATGACGGCGATTAAGCCTGGGATTGTTAAATTTACCCTTGAAGATGGCAATGAAGAAGTTATCTATGTTTCAGGCGGCTTCTTAGAAGTTCAACCTAAAGTAGTAACGGTACTTGCCGATGTTGCAATTCGCGGTAGCGAGTTAGATGCAGATCGTATTCGTGAAGCGAAACGTAAGGCGGAAGAAAATATTGTGAATCACGCAGTTGATGTAGATCATGATTTACTTGTAGCTAAACTTTCTAAAGAATTAGCGAAACTTCGTGCTTACGAACTTACTGAAAAACTCGTTAAATCAAAACGATAAGATAATGATAATAAAAAAGAGCGGTTATTTTGACCGCTCTTTTTGTTTTTCTATCGTAAGAAATATCGATACGCTTTACTTTCACTAACATCTTCATAAACATAGCCGAGTTCTGTTAAAGCTTGTTCAAATTCTGCGTTATCTTTTTCGCCTAATTGGAAAGCCGCAAGAATATTACCGTAATCAGCTCCATGTGCACGATAATGGAATAATGAAATATTCCAACGTTTACCCAAAATTTCTAAGAATTTAAGTAAAGCGCCTTTTTGCTCTGGAAATTCAAAGCTATAAAGTCGTTCATGATGATTAGAAACTCGTCCACCCATTAAATAACGCACGTGAGTTTTGGCGATATCATCATTAGACATATCTTCTACATCAAAGCCATTTTTCGTTAAATCAGCAATAATTTCCGCTTTTTCAGCTTCATTAGCGGTGCGCACACCAACGAAAATACAGGCTTTTTGATTATCTGCATAACGATAACTGAATTCTGTTACTGCACGGTTGCCGATGACATGGGCAAATTTTAAGAAACTACCCGGTTGTTCCGGCATAGTTACCGCCAATAAAGCTTCACGGTTTTCACCAATTTCACAACGTTCTGAAACATAACGCAATGTATGAAAGTTAAGGTTGGCACCGGATAAAATTGCTGCCATATTTTTGCCTTGAATATTGTGCTGTTTGACGTATTTTTTCAGACCGGCTAAACCTAACGCACCAGATGGCTCTGATACCGCACGCACATTTTCGAATAAATCTTTCATTGCTGCGCAAACTTCATCGCTATCTACCAGCACCATACCGTCTAAATATTTTTGACATAAACGAAATGTTTCGTCACCAATACGTTTTACCGCTACACCATCAGCGAATAAGCCAACATGTGCTAAATCTGTAGGTTCACCTTTTTCTAAGGCTGCATTCAAACAAGCTGAATCTTTGGACTCGACACCAATGACTTTAATTTCCGGCATAAATTGTTTGAGCAAAATGGCTACGCCAGCGGCGAGACCACCGCCTCCGACTTGCACAAAGACATAATCTAAATCAGCCACCTGTTGTAGCATTTCCATCGCCAATGTACCTTGACCAGCAATAACCAATGGATGATCAAACGGCGGAATAAATGTCATATGTTTAGATTTTGAAAGCTCAATGGCTTTGGCTTTGGCTTCATCAAAATTGGCTCCGTGTAACAACACTTCACCACCAAAACCGCGGACTGCATCCACTTTAATGCTCGGTGTATTTTGTGGCATAACAATTAATGCTTTTAAGCCAAGCTGTTTAGCGGATAAAGCAACGCCCTGAGCATGATTACCCGCAGAAGCAGCAATGACACCAGCCTGTTTTTGTTCATCAGAAAGGCTAGAAATCATTGCATAAGCACCACGCAGCTTAAAACTATTTACTGGCTGGCGATCTTCACGCTTAATCCAAATATTATTATGTAGGCGCTCGGATAATTTCCCCATTTTTTGTAGCGGGGTTACAGTAGCGGCTTCATATACTCTGGAGCCAAGTTTGACAATCGCGTTAATGTAATCCGATTGAGAGGGTTGAGGATTGGTGAGTAGGTTTTTCATGATATTTGTTGTTTATGATGAAGTGCGGTTAGTTTTTTCTTTATTTTTTCCTCCTCTAATAAAAGAGAGGAGGAATGATTAGAGATTATTTTAATAGACTTTTATCACGCACAGCACCTTTATCCGCAGATGTTGCGAAGTGGCCAAATACTTTTAAGGCGAATGACACTTCACGTTCACGGTGAGCCGGTTGCCAGCCTTTGGCATCTTGCTCGGTACGGCGTTTTGCTAATTCTTCATCGCTAATTTTAAGGTTAATCGAGCGATTTGGAATATCGATTTCGATAATATCGCCATCCACTATCTTTCCGATGTTGCCGCCTGCGGCAGCTTCAGGAGAAATATGTCCGATACTCAATCCTGATGTACCTCCGCTGAAACGTCCGTCAGTAATCAAAGCACACTCCTTTCCAAGATGTTTTGATTTGATATAAGAAGTAGGATAAAGCATTTCCTGCATACCGGGACCACCTTTCGGCCCTTCGTGGGTAATTACTACGACATCACCACTGACCACCTTTCCTCCCAAGATACCCTCGCAAGCAGCATCCTGTGAATCAAACACCTTGGCCGGACCCGAAAACTTCCAGATACTTTCGTCCACTCCGGCTGTTTTCACCACACAACCGTCCTGAGCGATATTTCCCTTCAGTACAGCCAACCCACCGTCCTTGCTGTAAGCGTGTTCCAAGTCACGGATACAACCATTGGCACGATCGGTGTCGAGTTCTTTGTAAGCAGCATTCTGAGAGCCCAAAGTAATATTGAACTTATTACCCGGCGCACTAGAGTAAATACGTTTAGCCTCAGCATCCGGTTCATCTACGGTCACACTGTATTTTCTGATAGCATCGGCCAGTGTCATACCATCCACACGGTTCACATCCGTTTTCAACAGACCGCCTTTGGCCAGTTCACCTAATATATTAAGGATACCTCCCGCACGATTTACATCCTGAATGTGGTATTTCTGTGTATTGGGAGCTACCTTGCAAAGACAAGGTACACGACGTGAAAGCATATCGATGTCATCCATTTTAAAGTCCACTCCGCCTTCGTGGGCAATAGCCAACAGGTGAAGAACCGTATTGGTAGACCCTCCCATAGCTATATCCAGCGTCATGGCATTGAGGAAAGCATCACGCGTGGCAATGCTTCGCGGCAACACGCTGTCATCCCCTTCTTCATAATATTTATATGCATTCTTCACAATTAATGCGGCCGCATCTTTAAACAGCCGGGTACGGTTGGCATGAGTAGCCAGAATCGTTCCGTTTCCCGGCAGTCCCAATCCGATAGCCTCATTCAGACAATTCATAGAATTGGCGGTAAACATTCCCGAGCAACAGCCGCAACCGGGACAAGCATTATTCTCTATTTGAGCCACCTCTTCATCACTGACCGATGAATCTGCCGATTTAATCATCGCGTCAATCAAGTCGAGATGCCGGTTGTTCCATTCTCCTGCTTCCATCGGTCCTCCCGATACAAACACAGTGGGAATATTCAGCCGCATGGCCGCCATAAGCATACCCGGAGTAATTTTGTCACAGTTACAGATGCATACCATCGCAT
>CAJMPC010000027.1:0-12646 GCA_905215245.1 uncultured bacterium
TGCTCTTCCGATCTTGAATATGATGTGGTTTTATTCGTTTTGAAGTTATATCCTGAAATTTCAAAATAATTAGATTTTTACTCTTTTATTCTTCTTTAAATGGAACTTTATCTACTTTACTCAAGGATAAAATTCTATTATAAATAGGTCCTTTTTAATTTATGGTCAATTTATAAGAGAACATTTTATGAGTGAAGTTTCAACTCCAGTAGAAAAATCAACATGGGCGAGTAAATTCTCTGCCTTAGGCCCTGGTATCGTGATGGCATCAGCAGCTGTTGGTGGTTCGCATATTATTGCATCCACCCAAGCTGGAGCGATCTACGGTTGGGAATTAGTGAGTATTGTTATTCTTGCTAACTTATTTAAATATCCTTTCTTCCGTTTCGGTGTTCAATATACCCTAGATACCGGTAATACGTTGTTAGAAGGTTACCGTCAAAAAGGGAAGTTCTACCTTTGGTTATTCCTTGCTTTAAACGTTTTTGCCACAGTAATTAATACTGCTGCAGTGGGATTATTAACGGCAGCAATTTTAACCTTTATTACACCAATTCCACTTCCAATGCCAGTATTAAGCTCATTAGTGATTCTTGTGACAACCGGCATTTTATTGTTGGGTAAATACCGTTTATTAGATAGTTTATCGAAAATCATCATGATTGCTTTAACGGTAACAACCGTGAGCGCTGTCGTGATTGCTTTTATGCGTAATGGTATCAATGGCGTAGCCGCACCTGATTTTGTAGCGCCTTCTCCATGGGAATTAAGTAAATTAGCCTTTTTAGTGGCCTTAATGGGCTGGATGCCTGCACCAATTGAAATTTCTGCTGTTAACTCTATGTGGGTGGTGGCAAAACGTCGTCTAACGAAAGTATCTTATGAAGATGGTTTATTTGACTTCAATGTGGGTTATATTGGCACAGCAATTTTAGCTGTCGTATTCTTAGCGCTTGGCGCATTGGTACAATATGGTTCTCCTGAAACCGTCGAGATGGTTGGCGGAAAATATATCGCACAACTTATCAATATGTATGCAAGTACTATCGGTGAATGGTCTCGCTTATTAATTGCAGTAATTGCGTTCATGTGTATGTTTGGTACAACAATTACAGTAATTGATGGTTACTCTCGTACCAATGTTGAATCTTTGCGTATCTTATTCGGTAAACAAGAAAGCTCTGTGAGAATTCTTAATATCGGTATGATTTTTGCGGCGTTATCTGGTTTAGCGATTATTTTCTACTTTAATAATGCAGTAGGCCCAATGCTGAAATTCGCGATGATTGCTTCATTTGTTTCTGCACCAATCTTTGCTTGGTTGAATTTATCTTTGACTAAGCACGCGAAACACAGTGTAAAAGGCGGCTTATTATGGTTATCCCTTATCGGTTTATTCTACTTAACAGCCTTTGCAGGCTTGTTTATCGCCCAACAAGCAGGCTGGTTAAACTAAAATAATTAAGATAATTACCGCACTTTAGTTTTAAAGTGCGGTAATTTTTTTGAAAGTTTTTAGTAGAAAAGGTATGATGCTGCCCATTCTCAATTATGTAGATGACGAGCTTGAAATATAAAAATAATCAATCGGTTCTCGTGGTAATTTATGCGGAAAGCACGCATCGTGTTCTTATGCTTCAGCGCCAAGATGATCCCACCTTTTGGCAATCCGTTACGGGGACATTGGAAACCAATGAAACACCAAGAGAAACAGCAATTCGAGAAGTTTGGGAAGAAGTTGGATTAAAAATAGAAGAAAATTCGACCGCACTTTTTGATTGTAAAGAGAGTATAGAATTTGAAATTTTCCCGCATTTCCGCTATAAATACGCACCGAATGTGACTCACTGTCATGAACATTGGTTTTTATTGGCAGTTAAGCAGGAATTTAAACCGATATTAAGTGAGCATTTGGCGTATCAATGGGTTTCACCAGAACATGCGATCCAAATGACGAAATCGCCGAATAATGCCGAGGCCATCAAAAAATATTTGATGAACGGCTTTCCTCTATAGAAAAGAGGATTTAATTTAAGAACGTTTTTAAGATAAGAAGGAAAACAACATGGCAGGCCATAGTAAGTGGGCAAATATTAAACACCGTAAAGCAGCACAAGATGCGCAACGCGGTAAAATTTTTACAAAATTAATTCGTGAATTAGTCACTGCTGCAAAAATTGGTGGCGGTGATGTAAGTGCGAACCCGCGTTTACGTGCGGCAGTAGATAAAGCCTTATCGAGCAACATGACTCGCGACACCATTAACCGTGCGATTGAACGCGGTGTGGGTGGTGGTGATGACACCAATATGGAAACAAGAATTTACGAAGGTTATGGTCCGGGTGGAACTGCTGTGATGGTTGAGTGTCTAAGTGACAACGCAAACCGAACCATCTCACAGGTTCGCCCAAGTTTCACTAAATGTGGTGGTAACTTAGGGACTGAGGGTTCTGTGGGCTACTTATTCAGCAAAAAAGGCTTGATTTTAATTAGCCAAGGTGAAGAAGATGCGTTAATGGAGGCAGCAATTGAAGCCGGTGCGGATGATGTTCAACCGCAAGATGATGGATCATTTGAAATCTATACTGCGTGGGAAGATTTAGGTTCTGTGCGCGATGCAATCGAAGCAGCAGGATTTAAAATTGATAACGCTGAAGTGACAATGATTCCATCAACAACAGTTGATCTTGATCTTGAAACTGCGCCTAAATTGTTGCGTTTAATTGACATGTTAGAAGACTGTGATGATGTACAAAACGTATATCATAACGGTGAAATTAGTGATGAAGTTGCAGCTCAGCTGTAATTTTAAGGAGATTTAGAATGAAATTAGCTAAAGTATTACCAGCAATGGCCGCTCTTGTTGTTTTATCAGCATGTGCAAGCGATGCACCAAAAATGGAAAACAAAGCGGAACAAATGGCAACCCCTACTGTAACGGATAAAACAGTAGTTTATACCTGTAACAAGAAAACTGTAACTGCAGTTTATCAATTCGAAAACCAAGAGCCAACAGCAGCAATGGTGATGGTGGGTAATAAAGTTATCGCGAAAGATTTTGCTCGTGATGCAGCTCAAAAAGACTTCACTTCATTTACTTCAGGAAAATATGTTTGGAACGTAGATAGTGGTTTAACTTTAGATAAATTTGATTCTGTTGTGCCAGTAAATCTTTTAATCAAAGGCAAAAAAGCAGATAAAATTGTTGTGAAAAACTGTGATGTAGATGCAAAAGCAACTGCAAAAGCAAACCAATAATTAACGCTAAAAACGGCCGGCATTGACCGGCCGTTTATTTTTGAGAATTTATGAGTATTATTTTAGGCATTGACCCAGGTTCTCGTGTAACGGGTTATGGTGTGATTAGACAAAATGGTCGCCATTTAGAATATCTCGGCAGTGGAGCAATCCGCACGCAGGTAGAGGATTTACCTACACGCTTAAGACGAATTTATGCTGGCGTGACAGAAATCATCACGCAATTTCAGCCTGATATGTTTGCTATTGAACAAGTGTTTATGGCTAAAAATGCTGACTCAGCTTTAAAACTGGGGCAAGCACGTGGTACGGCGATTGTGGCAGCCGTCAACCACGATTTACCTGTATTTGAATATGCTGCTCGTTTGGTGAAACAGACTGTCGTTGGGATTGGTTCTGCAGATAAAGTTCAAGTACAAGATATGGTGACACGAATTTTGAAGCTCTCAGATAAACCTCAAGCAGATGCGGCAGATGCTTTAGCTATTGCGATTACCCATGCTCATACCATTCAACATTCCTTGCATATTGCAGGCTCGGTCAAAACCACAGAAACACACGAAAAAATGACCGCACTTTTAAAAACAAGGTACAGTCGAGGTCGATTTAGATTAAAAATTTAACTGGATTAATATCCAGTTTTATTTTATTCTATGCAAAATTTTTTTACATGGAAATCTTATGATCGGTCGTTTAAAAGGCATCTTATTAGAAAAACAACCACCTGAAATTTTGCTTGATGTACAAGGTGTCGGTTACGAATTATTGTTACCAATGACCAGTTTTTATGACTTACCTGAAATCGGGCAAGAAACTACTTTATTTACCCATCTTGTTGTGCGTGAAGATGCTCATCTTCTTTTTGGATTTGCCCAAAAAACTGACCGCACTTTATTCCGTGAATTAATTAAAACTAATGGTGTTGGTCCTAAATTAGCACTTGCAATTTTATCTGCAATGTCAGTAGAGCAGTTTGCTTATGCTATTGAACGAGAAGAACTGTCAAAATTAGTTAAAATTCCTGGTGTGGGCAAGAAAACGGCTGAACGCTTATTAGTAGAGTTAAAAGGGAAGTTTAAAGATGTTCGCCAAAGTGATTTCTTTGTGGAGAGCAAGCATATTCCTTCAACGTCAGAATTGCGCCAAGCTGAGAGCTCAGCTGATGAAGCGGTTGCTGCGCTGATTGCGTTAGGCTATAAACCAACCGATGCTGAAAAAATGGTGAAAAAAGTGGCTAAAGCAGATTTAAGCAGTGAGCAATTAATTCGCGAAGCCTTAAAAGCCGCATTATAAAGATTAAACAGATATGATCGAAGCAGATAGAATTATTAGCAGTCAGGCAAAGATGGATGAAGATGTCATCGATCGTGCGATTCGTCCAAAGCTTTTAGTGGACTATGTGGGACAGCCACAAGTGCGAGAGCAGATGGATATTTTCATTAAGGCGGCGAAATTGCGCCAAGATGCCTTGGATCATCTTTTGATCTTCGGCCCTCCAGGTTTAGGAAAAACGACGCTAGCTAATATTGTGGCAAATGAAATGGGTGTGAATATTCGCACAACGTCAGGCCCTGTGCTTGAAAAAGCAGGGGATTTGGCAGCAATGCTGACAAATCTTGAACCCCATGATGTGTTGTTTATTGATGAAATTCACCGTCTTTCTCCTGCGATTGAAGAAGTGCTTTATCCAGCAATGGAAGATTATCAGCTGGATATTATGATCGGTGAAGGACCTGCTGCACGCTCAATTAAATTAGATTTGCCACCTTTCACATTAATTGGTGCAACAACTCGAGCGGGTTCTTTAACTTCACCATTACGCGATCGTTTTGGTATTGTTCAGCGTTTAGAATTTTATTCCGTTGAAGATTTAACTTCTATTGTAACAAGAAGTGCCTCTTGCTTAAATCTAGAATTAGAAGATAAAGCCGCTTTTGAAGTGGCTCGTCGTTCACGTGGCACCCCTCGTATTGCAAACCGTTTATTGCGTCGCGTTCGAGATTTTGCTGATGTGCGTAATGATGGCATTATTTCGGCAGACATTGCGAAACAAGCGCTTTCAATGTTAGATGTAGATGATGCGGGCTTTGATTACTTAGATAGAAAATTGCTTACCGCAGTGATTGAACGTTTTGATGGTGGACCAGTTGGGTTAGATAACTTGGCTGCAGCAATAGGTGAAGAACGAGACACTATCGAGGATGTTTTAGAACCTTACTTGATTCAACAAGGATTTTTACAGCGTACGCCTCGAGGCCGAATTGCGACCTCGTTAACTTATCGACACTTCGGACTTCAGAAGCCGTCAGAATAAGAGATAGAAAAAAGGACATATTGATATCAATATGTCCTTTCTTTTTGAAACCTGCTTAGTTAGTTCCTTCAGTTCCTTCAGTATAGCTCTTCATGCTATTTAATCTTGCTAAACCCACATCACAGCTTTTTTGTTGAGTCGCTAATTCCATTTCAAGAATTTGCTGTTTGCTTTGGTTCAGTTTACTTTTGATTTTACCTACTTGAGTATGAGTGCCAGGCTGTTTTTCTGCTTGAGCAATCAAATTTTCTGTTTCTTTAAATAACTGTGTGCATTGTTGTGGAAGAGCAGCTTTGTTTTCTGTAAGAGGTGCTGCGGTGGCAGATAATGCCATAGAACCGAAAAGTGCGGTCAAAATTACGCAAATTTTTTTCATTGTAAATCCCTACAAATCTCTCCAAATATTATTAGGCTAAAAAATAGCAAAATCTTGCAGCCCTGTCTAGTGATTATTTTGTCCATTTTTTTTAAATAAAGTTTCCTTGTGATAGATAAATTTTTCCATTTTGAGCAAAAAATACAGAATTTGATGTGGATCAATTTTGTCATTGTTATGCAAAATAGGGTATTTTGTAACTTATATCAAAAAATGTGATCAATATAACGGTTTTTTCTATTTTTTATCCTCATAAATAGTAGTAGAATAGGGCAAATTTTTGAATATTTATACTGTAATTGGTTACTGTATTCTGTTTTGAGAATAGAAAAGGCAATTATTACGTAAATAATTCAATATTTCTTAACAATTTCTGTTGAGTAGTTTGGGGTGGTTATTTGGGGTTATCCTTGGTAATCATAAAGTGAAAATCTTGTAGATTTATACAAGGAGTTGAGATGTTAGACGTTGTTGATCTCTCACGCTTGCAGTTTGCATTAACTGCGTTATATCACTTCATTTTTGTACCATTAACATTAGGTTTATCTTTCGTTCTTGTGATCATGGAAACCATTTATGTTAAAACGGGCAAAGAAGTATATAAAGATATGACAAAATTCTGGGGTAAGTTATTTGGTATTAACTTTGCTCTAGGGGTGACGACCGGTATTATCATGGAGTTCCAATTCGGGACAAACTGGTCTTATTATTCTCACTATGTAGGTGATATTTTCGGTGCGCCATTAGCAATCGAAGCATTACTTGCGTTCTTCTTAGAGTCCACTTTCGTGGGTCTATTCTTCTTCGGTTGGGATCGTTTAACTAAAGGTAAACACTTACTCGCAACTTACTGCGTAGCCTTTGGTTCAAACCTTTCTGCGATGTGGATTTTAGTCGCGAATGGTTGGATGCAACATCCGGTAGCGGCAGAGTTTAACTTTGAAACCATTCGTATGGAAATGACCAGCTTCTTAGATCTTTGGTTAAATCCAGTTGCGCAAGGTAAATTCTTACACACATTAACAGCAGGTTATACAACCGGTGCAATGTTTGTATTAGGTATTAGTGCATTCTATTTATTAAAAGGCCGTGATATTGGTTTTGCTAAACGTTCATTCTCTGTTGCTGCAACCTTTGGCTTTATCGCTGCATCAGCGGTATTAATTATGGGTGATGAATCAGGTTATGATATCGGTAAAGCACAACCTGTGAAATTGGCTGCAATGGAAGCTGAGTTTGATACCCATCCTGCGCCAGCGCCATTCCATCCAGTTGCGATTCCAAATACCGCTGAAATGAAAAATGATTTTGCGATTGAAATCCCTTACTTAGGTGGTTTAATTGCAACGCGTTCTTTAGACACTGAAATTGTTGGTTTGAAAGATATTCAAGCGAAAAATGAAGGTCGTGTTCGTAACGGTATGGTTGCTTATGATTTATTCACGCAATTAAAAGCAGAGAAAAAATCAGCAGGCCAAGTAAATCCTGAAACTAAAGCAAAATTTGATGAAGTCAAAGGTGACTTAGGTTTCGGTTTATTATTAAAACGTTACACAGATAAAGTTGTTGATGCAACGGATGAACAAATTAAACAAGCAGCACGTGATACTATTCCAAATGTCGGTCCTAACTTCTGGGCATTCCGTGGTATGTTAGCCGCAGGTGGTTTAATTATTTTACTGACCTTTGGTGCATTTGTTCAAAATTTACGTAACAAAGTGACTTCTTCTCGCTTATTACTTAAAGCATTGCTTTGGGGTATTCCATTGCCATTCTTAGCGATTGAATTTGGTTGGTTCTTAGCTGAATTTGGTCGTCAACCATGGGCGATTTATGAAGTATTACCGGTGGGTGTGTCTGCCTCTAACTTGAGTGTAGGTGACTTATGGTTCTCTATCGGTTTAATTTGTGTACTTTACTTCTTCTTCATCATTGCGGAAATGTATTTGATGTTTAAATATGCACGTTTAGGTCCAAGTGCATTGAAAACCGGCAAATACTATTTTGAGCAATCATCTAAATAAGCAGGAGATGGATTATGCTTGATTATGAAATTCTACGTATTATTTGGTGGGTGCTAGTTGTTGTATTGCTTATCGGTTTCTCTGTAACAGATGGATTCGATATGGGCGTGACCGCACTTTTACCCGTAGCAGGTAAGAAAGAAGTAGAAAGACGTATTATGATTAACTCTATTGCTCCACACTGGGATGGTAACCAAGTTTGGTTATTAAGTGCTGGTGGTGCAATCTTCGCGGCATGGCCGATTGTTTATTCTGTAGCGTTTTCAGGTTTCTATATTGCCTTATTCCTTGTGTTAGCTGCGTTATTCTTCCGTCCAATTGGTTTTGAATATCGTGCGAAAATTGATAACCCAACATGGCGTGCTATGTGGGATTGGGGCTTGTTTGCGGGTGGTTTTGTACCTGCATTAGTATTCGGTGTAGCATTTGGTAATTTATTACAAGGTGTGCCATTTGAATTAAATGAGCTTTCACAAGCAACTTACACAGGTTCGTTCTTTGCATTATTAAACCCATTCGCATTACTTTGCGGTGTGTTAAGCCTTGCAATGTTAGTGACTCACGGTGCGAACTGGTTACAAATGAAAACCACTGCAGCATTGCGTGATCGCGCAAGAGCAATTACACAAATTGGTGCATTAGTGACATTAATTACTTTTGTACTTGCAGGTGTATGGCTTTCTTTCAAAGACGGTTATGTGGTGACTAGCGTGATTGATCACTTTGCAGCATCAGCGCCAGCTTCAGGTAAACAAGTGGCAGTTGAAGCAGGTGCATGGTTCAAAAACTTCAATGAAAATCCAGCTTTATGGGCATTCCCAGCATTAGTAGTAGTTGGTGCATTATTGAATGTGGTTGCATCTAAAGCAAATCGTTGCGGTTTCGCGTTCTTATTCTCAGTATTAACAATGGCTGGTGTGATTATCACTGCGGCAGTATCAATGTTCCCATTTGTAATGCCTTCAAGTACTCATCCAGAACAAAGCTTGTTAATGTGGGATGCAACATCAAGTCAATTAACATTAAACTTAATGTTCTACTTGGCATTAGTATTCGTTACCATCTCATTGCTTTACACCACTTGGTCATACTACAAAATGTTTGGTCGCTTGGATGAAAGCTTTGTTAAAGACAACAAAAACTCATTATACTAAGGAGAAACAATATGTTATATGCAATTTGGGTAGTGGGTGTGTTGGCTGCAGTTATGGTGAGTGCTAAATTAACCATTGGTAAAGAAAAGTCAGGTAAATTTGACGAGTAATGATGATTAATTCACTCTATCAATTAAGTAATAAGGGTTCCTTGCGAACCCTTTCGTTTATTTTAGCGTTATTTTTAACTGCGGCTTTCTTTCTAAATTTAAGTCAATTTTCGACCGCACTTCGAACAGCACATCCAGCTTGGATTCTTACGATTTTTTGGGGATTGATTAATTTGTGGATCCACGGTATCGGATTCGATATTCGCCGAGCAATATGGCAGCTCGTTTTCTTGCCATTTATTGGTTATTTCACCACAATAATCGCTATTGTTCAGCATTGGTTATTATAAGAACGATAGACAAATATTATTATTTGGATCTTGCACATCTTATGAACAGGTTCTAAAATAAGCGGCTTGTTATGGCTGATAATTTGAGCATTATTTTGAATAACCAATGTTTTACCTTTCCGGTTCGTGTTTATTATGAGGACACGGATGCTGGCGGAGTAGTGTATCACGCACGTTACTTACATTTCTTTGAGCGTGCGCGAACTGAATATTTAAGAACGCTTAATTTTTCCCAACAATCATTATTGCAGGAACAACAAGTCGCTTTTGTGGTCAAAACCATGTCTATTGACTATTGTATTCCGGCAAAATTGGATGATTATCTTATTGTCGAAACAGAAATAACGGCAGTGAAAGGAGCAACAATTCTCTTTGAACAGCGGTTAGTTCGTGAGGCAGTGGTGTTATCAAAGGCTACTGTTAAGGTAGCCTGTGTTGATCTAGGCAAAATGAAACCTGTCGCAATTCCTGAAGAATTAAAAGCGGCATTTTTAAAGTAAATAACTTTTCGGAGTATGCAATGACTGCAGAATTGAACTTTTTAGATCTTTTTCTAAAAGCGAGTATCGTTGTTCAACTTGTAATTGTGATCTTAATTTCGTTCTCAATTATTTCTTGGGCAATCATCATTCAACGTAGCCGTATTTTGACGAGTGCGTTAAAAGAAGCGAATACTTTTGAAGATCGTTTCTGGTCTGGTGAAGATTTAAATAAACTTTATGATGGTTTATCTAATCGTCGTGAAGTATTAACAGGTAGCGAACAAATTTTCTTTGTCGGATTTAAAGAATTCTCTCGCTTAAAACAAGTGAATGCGAATGCACCAGAAGCCATCATCAAAGGTACGACTCGTGCGATGAACCTTGCGATGAATCGTGAAGTAGAAGCGCTTGAAAGTCGTGTGCCTTTCTTAGCAACAGTTGCTTCTGTAAGTCCATATATCGGTTTATTTGGTACCGTTTGGGGGATCATGCACGCATTTATGGCATTAAGTGGTGCGAAACAAGCAACATTACAAATGGTTGCTCCAGGTATCGCAGAAGCCTTGATCGCAACCGCAATCGGTTTGTTTGCGGCGATTCCAGCTGTAATGGCGTATAACCGTTTAAGCTTACGTGTAAATGCGATTGAACAAAATTATGGTAACTTCATTGATGAATTCACCACAATTTTACATCGTCAAGCTTTTGGTAAAGCGCCCCATTAAAAATAAATGAAAAATTGACCGCACTTAATAAATAAAACGAAAAGTGCGGTGGATTTTAGCGAAGTTTTAGAGGAAATTATGGCTCGTCGTCAGCGTAAAGACATTAAATCTGAAATTAACATCGTGCCATTTCTCGATGTTCTTTTAGTTTTGGTGTTAATTTTTATGGCAACCGCGCCGATTATCAGTCAGAGTGTTCAAGTGGAACTCCCTGATTCGGTGCAAAGTCAAAATGTATCAAATGAAGATAAAACACCAGTTATTTTAGAAGTAGCAGGTGTAGGGCAGTATTCGATTTCTATTGGTGGTCAACGCCAAGAAGGCCTTAACGAAGAAATGGTAACCCAATTATCAAAACAAGAATTTGATAAAGACAATAACACAATGTTCTTAGTGGGCGGAGCAAAAGATGTACCTTATGAAGAAGTGATTAAAGCACTGAATTTACTACATCTTGCCGGCATTAAGTCTGTGGGTTTAATGACCAACCCGATTTAAGAATAAGTAGGTAAAACCGTGCAGAATAATCGACGAAAAAAACGTGCAAATGAGTTTGTCATCTCTATTGCGATGCACCTTGCATTGTTTGGTTTGTTGATTTGGAGCTCTCTTTATCAAACCGTTGAAATAATGGGTGGTGGAGAAGGTGAAGGTGATGCCATGGGAGCTGTGATGGTCGATACTGGCAGCGCAGCACAGGAATGGGGACGTATTCAACAACAGAAAAAAGGTCAAACTGATAAACAGAAAAAACCAGAACCTGTGGTCGAAGAGAAGAAACCAGAGCCTGAACCTGAACCAAATCAGCAAGAAATTGCGAAACAAGAAGAGATTAAGCGTCAGCAGGAAATTCAACGTCAAAAAGAACTTGAAAAACAAAAGCAGCAAGAAATTGAAAAGCAAAAGCAAAAACAGCAGCAAGAGCTTGCTCGTCAAGAGGCGTTAGAAAAACAGAAACAAGCTGAAGAAGCGAAAGCAAAACAAGCGGCTGAAGCAGCGAAATTAAAAGCTGATGCAGAGGCAAAACGTTTAGCGGCAGCTGCTAAACAGGCAGAGGAAGAGGCAAAAGCTAAAGCGCAAGCTGAAGCTCAAAAAGCGAAAGAAAAAGCAGAAGCAGATGCTAAAGCCAAGGCTGAGGCGAAAGCTAAAGCAGAGGCTGAAGCAAAAGCGAAGGCAAAAGCTGAGGCTGATATTGCCCAGGAGAAGAAGAAAGCAGTCAATGACATTAAAAATGAGATCGGTGGCATTGCCATGGATATTGCTGGCAAGGTAATTGAACGCGAGATCTCAGAAGAAGACCATAAGAAGCTGATCGACGAGTTTATTGAGAATGTAGGTGAGGCATCATGACAAAAACTGCCAGAGTTTACGGCGGAAGTCTGTATGATCTTGCCGCTGACGAAAAGCTCGATGGACAGATCATGGAGCAGATGATCGCGATCAGACAGATTTTTCGAGAAAATCCGGGATATCTGAAATTGCTGGGAGAACCGGCGATTCCTGAAAACGAGAGACTTAAGATGATTGAAGAGGCTTTCGGAGGGCAGGCAGAGAGATATCTGGTGAATTTCCTGAAATTATTGTGTGAACGCAAGATTCTGAGAGAGTTTGCCGGATGCTGCGAAGAGTTTATCAGACGCTACAACAGTGCACATGGAATTGCAGAAGCCGTGGTTACCAGTGCAGTGAAGCTCAGTGATACTCAGATGGAAGCTCTGAAAGCGAAGCTTGAGAAGCTAAGTGGAAAGAAAGTGTATCTGGTTCAGAAAACAGATGCATCCGTTCTTGGCGGACTTCGCGTGGAACTGGAGGGCGTACAGCTCGACGGTACAGTACAGAGCCGTATTTCCGGTATTTCGAAGAAACTGAATGAATTGGTAGTATAAGGAACTGGATTCCGGATTTGAGAATCG
>CAJMPC010000028.1:0-12587 GCA_905215245.1 uncultured bacterium
ATAGCGCAGAGACTAAGCCAGCCGCTAAGAAAATAGTAATAACGGCCAGCAGTTTACGTTTAATGCTGAAACGCCAAGATTGGAATAACATTCTTGCTAGCATTATTCCCCCTTACCTAAATACTTTTCAGGGTTATCACGGAATAAATCGAGATTTTTCTCGCTTTCAAAGAAGTAAGTTTTACCTTCGTAATTGTATTTGTGCTCAGTTTTAGTATTTTTCATTTGGGTGCCACTAATCGGATCTTTTACATCGATTTCAATAATCGTGCTAAATAAATTTAACCCTTCTTCTAAGCTGGTTCGATTAATGAGAATTTCAGTTTCGTTTTGTTGCCAATCTTCAATTGGTACAGGATTACAGCCACCCGGTTTACCAATAGATGGAATAAACATATGTACGCCGCAGCCCACACAAACGACTTGGTTACCTTCCATGACATAGCCTTGGTCACCACAAAGCAAGCAGGCATCAAATACTGCAGCTAGACTTAATTTATCCGGTTGACGATTAATGACAAAGAAACGCACGGCTTTACCATCATCAGCAATCCAGACAAAACGGTGTAATTTACCGTCTTTTACTTGTTCAATTGGAATATGGACTTGTTGCTTTTCATCTAAGGTCAAAGGAATTGCTTCTGAAAGTTGTGGTGGACGAGAGGCAATTTGCTCCCAATAAAGTTGTGTAGCAAAAATAATTGCTAAAGCTAAATATCCCCAACCGAGTAGGTGAGAGGACGTACGTAATGCAGCTAATTTTTGGCGTTTTTCAATGGGTTCTTGTGTGGCATTAACTTGTTGCTTGCGTGATAAATGAATTTTGCCATAAAAGATGGCAAGTACAACGAAGAGCAATGCTGCACAAATGTAATTTAACCAACGAGTGATTTCGCCTGATTTCGCAACAAAACTTAAACGAGGCTTGGTAAGCTCAAGTACCTGAAGTTTCATTAAAATCAATAAGAGTTCACCAATAAGTGGAACAAGCAAGCAAGCTAAGAGAAGGCTAATGGCACCTTTTAAAAGTGCGGTTGATTTTTGTTGTGTTTTTCCCGCTTGTTTTAGAAGTAAATAGATCCAGCCTTGTAAGCATAAACAAAAAACAAAGGCAAAAATGACCGCACTTATATGTAAGATCGAATCGGTATTGATAACATCAGTAGAAACGAGGGCAGTAATGTTAGGAGCTTTTGCCCAGAAACTGCCTGCGATGAGCATTAACACGGTTTGCCAAAAGGCAGGTAAGCGACCTTTGCCGAAAATTAAACATAAGGCAAAGATAAACAATAGTGCCAATATTACGCCATTGAGCACTAAATTGGTCATTTGTCCCGTAGGTAAACTAAGACGTAGTGCGATACCGGCAATAAAGCCAAATAAGCTAAGCCAAATTATTTTTTTTGCACTTACAGAGGATTGTTTACTGTGATAAACACCGAGCAATAATGAAAAGGGTAAAAGTGCTTGAAGGAAAAAAGTAAAAAAATAATTCATAGTTTGACCATTTAATAGGATAAAACAGACGATATTTTAAGGTTAAATGAAATGCTATTGCCTTCCCCTGAAATACAAGGGAAGGCAAGTCGGTAAAATCAATATTTACCTGAGATTATTTGATGCCAGTGAATTTGAATTCATAGCTTACATCAAATGGTTTCCACCAACGACCTACACCCGTTTCAGAGTCGGTATGACGGTGCATACCCGCTTTTGATGGTGGGTCGATGTGGTAAGTTAATTTATAGTTACCCACGCCCATCATTTTCACGTTTGCACCATAGTGAGGACCGTCACCTGCTACCATTGGCATGAAAGTACCTTCTTGTTTTTCACCAGTATCAGTATTCACTAAAGTGTAGTTGATGGTTAAGTAAGGCATCCATTCACCATCACCAAAGCCATTTTTGTTACCTTTTACTGCGTGGATATCCGCTTCTAAGTGGATATCTGATTTCGCAGCAGGTAAACCCATGCCACGTGGTTCCATATCGATTGGTTTGAGATAAACCGCTGCAATTTCCATTTCATTCATGGTTACTGCTTCACCGATTGGATACTCTTGGAATGCGTTTGCAGTAGACGCGGTAAAAATACCCGCAAATAATGCTGTTGCTAAAAGTGCTTTTTTCATTGTTTTTCTCCTAAAGGATTGTTGGGTATTACGCGGCTTTTTTGCTTTGATATTTCATAATAAACAGAGCAAATACGGCAGCGACGAGTAAGATTGCTTGTGGAATTAAGGTTTCCATATAAGGATAAATACCTAACCACGAAATTTCAGGCGCTCCACTAATAAGTGTTGGTTCAAAAAGTTTGCCTTCAATGAGTTCTAAAACAGATTTACCGGCGAATACAAAGGCCATTAAATACATAAAAGAACCCGTGAACATAAAGAATGGTTTTAGCGGTAATTTCACCACGGTATAACGCATCACAAAGTAGCAAATGGTAAGAATAATTACACCGACAATGATACCTGCGAAAAGGTAAATAAAACTGACCGCACTTTTCGCATCACCCACGAGGGCATAGTAGAACAATACAGTTTCCGCCCCTTCACGATACACGGCTAAGAAGCTAGTAAGCCATAAGCCAATGAGTGAGCCAGTAGTGAGGGCAGTAGAGAGTTTGCCTTCTAAATAACGTTTCCAGTTTTGTGCTTCGACTTTGGATAATAACCAGTAACTCATCATAAATAGCATGACGACGGCAAAAATCATCGTAAAGCCTTCGAGCAATTCGCGGTTTTGACCGGAATTTTCAAAGATAAGTTGGAAGATAAATGCGGTAATCACACTGGCAATTAATGCCACATAAACAGACTGACGGATAACCGGTAGTTTATCTTGGTGATTATTTTTAATTAAGTAAGTCACGATAGCCGCAACAATTAATAAGGCTTCTAAACCTTCACGAAGAATGATTAAAAGGCTATATAAGAACATAGACCAATCGCTTTGTTCTCCGCCCTGTAACATTTCAACCGCTTTAGTTAGATTCTGGTCTAAGCCATCAACTTGTGCTTGTAACTTATCACCTTGTTCAGCTTTCATTAAGCTGACTAAACGGGTAAAGTAGCCTTCAAGTTCCGCTTTAAAATTGCTATCACGAGAGCCAATTTTGTTCTCCATGCCACTGCTTTCAAACACATCAAAATAGGTGTCTTGTACAGAAAGAATTGCTTTTTTGCTTTCGCCTTGTTGATAGAGCGCAATAGCTTGTTGAATACGTTGGTTGATCTCTTGTTTAATCTTATTCCAATCTTGCTCTTGTTGATTATCTGTTGCTTGCTGCGCTGCATTAGATTGAACATTTTGTTCTTCACGTGTCGTTGGCAGGTTAGGCAAGTTTTCTTCAATATCTTGTAGCAATTGCGTACTTTGATAGCCAATTTCTGTGATTTGATCGGCTTGTTCACTTAAACGGATGATGTTGTAAAACTGTTGATTAATCGCCGCTGAAGTTTCTGCAGAGCGATTTTGGCGAATGGACATTTCCATTTCTGAATTTTTATAGCCATCGTATTGCGCTTGTTGGAACAATTTTTTCGCGTTAGCGAGATCACCATTTTGATACGCTTCGAGCCCTTGAGCGAGCAAATCATCAATGGTTTTAAAACTTTGTTGCCAATAAGGGGCAATCGCTTGATTATCATAAACACCATGTTGTCCATCGGCATTGAGTTGATGACCTTCAACCAATGATGGTAATACTTCTTGTAATTCTTTTTTGAGCTGATCGATTTTAGCTTGAATCTCTTGTTGTGAACTGCCTTCACCGATCATTTTACGGATCGCGCCAAACGTGGCTTCCATTTGGTAACTTTTCTGTGCCGAGAAATTGATACGAATCGGACCTTCTAGATTTTCAAACACTTCAAAATAAGCCATTTGCACTTCAGTACGGGCGTCATCGGTATTGCCTTGTTGAATAAGTTGAGACGTTTTATCTAAGCGAGCCGTAATATCATCAACCCATTGTTGATAGTTATCTTGTGCAAGGAGTGAAGAAGAAAAGGCGAGTGAAAAAATTAAAAAGAAAAATCGAATAGAACGGGATAGCATCGTCTATTTACCTCATTACCTCAAATGAAATCAATTCCTATTTATAATTATCCTTTGATATCAGTGAAATGGCAATAAATAATTCTAATTTTTGTGATGGAGATCAAAAAATTCACAAGAGGTGGAAATCCTAGATGGTTATTTTATGCTCAAAAGAATAAAGCGCCCTTGTTAGGCGCTTTATGGAGATATAAAAGTGCAGTCAAAAATAAGCGAGTTTATTGAGCAGGTGCCACTTCTTCAACAGGCGCTTTATTATCTAACACATCCCATACACTTTCTTGTTTTGGTGATTCTGGTTGATCAGGCTGTGGCGATTGCGTAGTCTGCGCCGCTGTAGCTGTTGCCGTACTCGTCGTTGATGCAGAAGCGCAGAAATTTTGATCTTTATTTGCCCAAACTGGGATTGTTCGGCTACTACCACAACTCCAACTACCGTAAGCATTAATGCCAACCCATTTAATCGTAGAAGGTTGTCCGAGTTTTAGTTTTTCAATGACAACACGGTTTAAATAATCTTTATAGATTTGTAATGCACCTGAGGCCCCCGTCAATTTGGTTTCACCGTTATCATCACGACCTAGCCAAATGGTGCTAACATTTTTACCATCAATACCGACAAACCAAGTATCACGGGCATCGTTGGTTGTGCCTGTTTTACCCGCAAGACGAAGATCGGCATAATCATTTTGTAAACTACGGGCAGTACCACGTTCTACGGTTTGTTGCATCGCATACAAGGTTTGATAAGCCGCTTCTCTCGGCACCACTTGATCCGGTACCGTATTGTGTTCGTAAATAATATTCCCTTGACGATCTGCAATGCTTTGAATGGTACTTAACTCAATTTTGCCACCTTGATTTGCAATGGTTTGATAGAGTTTGGTCACATCATAAGGTGAAATACTGTAAGAACCGAGCAAGGTTGCAGGCACTTTTGGAATCGCTACATTGTCCCAGCCCATGGCTTTTTGCGTATCGATCACTTTGCTTAAACCAACTTTCATCCCAATATTTACCGTTGGAATATTCAGCGAGCGAGCAAGGGCATCCATCAACATCACCGAACCGCTATATTTGCGATCGTAGTTACGAGGTTGCCAAGGTTGGCTACCTTTAACATAAATCGTAATTGGCTGGTTTTGAATTGGCGTATTTAAACGAAATTGTTCCGGATTCATCAGTGCGGTCAAATAAATGGATGGTTTTACCAAAGAACCAATTTGACGTTTTGACATTAAGGCTCGGTTAAAGCCCGCATATTCGGTTTGTAATCCACCGACAACAGCACGTATTTCACCCAAGTGATAATCCGCCACAATCATTGCGCCTTCTAAATGTGGATTTTTAGTTTGTATTTGTAATTGATTAACCGTATTCACCACAGCATTTTCAGCTTGTACCTGTTGTTTTAAATCCATGGTGGAGAAAATACGTGCACCAAGTAGTGCAGAGGTTTTGTTTTCCCCTAATTGACGGCGAAGATCGGCTTGCAATGTTTGGATGAAAGCAGGATATTTACGTGAAATTTGACCTTTAGCTTGCACACCTAATGGACGTTTACTCAACATCTCATATAACTCATCTCCAATCATTTGATGATCAAGCATCAGTTTTAACACCACATTTCGGCGATCGAGTGCATATTGTGGATTTCGCCATGGATTATAAAGGGATGGTCCTTTCACCATGCCAACTAAAAGGGCAATTTGGTCTAGGCTAATTTCACGGATAGAACGACCAAAATAGAATTGGCTCGCCAACGCAAAACCGTGAATTTGAATATCACCATTTTGACCAAGGTAAATTTCGTTAAGATAGGTTTCTAAGATACGGTTTTTATCATATCGCCAATCTAATACTAATGACATCAACGCTTCATTGGCTTTACGGGTAATAGAACGTTCACTGGATAAGAACAAGTTTTTAACTAATTGCTGAGTGAGTGTACTGCCGCCTTGAACCGTTTGACCGGCTTTAATATTGGCAATCATTGCACGCATAATACCGATAGGGTTAATCCCGTTATGCTCATAAAAACGGCGATCCTCTGTGAGTAATAAGGCATCAATGAGTAAACGAGGGTATTGCTGTAACGGAATCGCTAAACGATCTTCATTATCCGATTCCAACATGGCAATTAATTTAGGCGCAAGACGGAATTCATCAACCGCTTTTACGTTGACTAAATCTTCAATACGAGAAAGTTTGTTATCGGTAAAACGTAAACGTAATACACGTTGTGGCTCAGGCTTGTCAGGATAAGGGAATGCGCGACGAAGTAATACGATGGTATCCTCTTCGAGTTTAAAATCACCCGGTGCTGCAATCATAGTGGTTTGACGGTATTCGTTATCCAATAAGATCTGAATCACTTCGTCAAAAGAAAGGCTATCAGAAAGTTTTACGCTTTCTAAACGACTATACACTTCTGCCGGTAAACGCCAAATTTGGCCATCCATTTTGGAGCGAATTTGCCAGTCTAAATAGCCACCATAAAATACGGCGAGCGTCCCTAAAGTAAAGGCTGCTTTAGCTAAAAAGATTTTACAAGAACGGCGCTTATCTGGCGCTTGTGTTTCTTGTTGTTCTGATGAGGTGTTTTCCGTTTCCGACATAATAGTTAGCTTCAGAGAATGAGGTTAAGCAATAAATTCAAAATAGGCATTAAGAAAGTGGATGAAGTCTGTTGTACCGCAGAAGGCGATACTTTCTTCATCATAATAATGGAAGTCGTCTTCTAAAATTTCATCTGTTTCAATCGCAAGGTTATTGGCGCGAATCATCACTTCATCGGTATTGATAAAAAGCGTGTATTCTGAACCAATTAACGTGACTTCATCATTATTTTTAATCTGCTCACAGGCAGAAAGTGCGGTCAAAAACGCTTGAGGATTTGACCGCACTTCTGAATTAAACCAATTGGCTAGCGCAATGTGTTCCATTGAACATTTGGCGTGCACATTATCTAGATAATGGGTAAATTGAAAGTCCATATTAGATGCTGAACGAAGAACCACAGCCACAGGTGCTGGTTGCATTTGGATTGTTCACCACAAAACGAGAACCTTCCAAGCCTTCTGTGTAATCCACAGTGCCGCCAATTAAGTATTGTAAACTCATTGGATCAATCACTAATTGCACACCGGCTTTTTCAATGGTTAGGTCACCTTCATTGACTTTATCGTCAAAGGTGAAACCGTATTGAAAACCACTGCAACCGCCACCGGTAATATAAACGCGTAATTTTAGTTCATTGTTTTCTTCTTCGCTAATTAAGCTTTTTACTTTATTGGCTGCTGCATCAGTAAAAGTTAGCGGCACGGCCATACCTAAATCTGACATATACTATATCCCCACTTTCCTAAAATAATCTGCGTATTATCCAATAACCCGTCAATTCATTCAAGATTTTTCACGGAATTAGTGCTATTATATGCGAATAAATCAGAATTAAATAAGGAGAAATAATGGGCATTCCATTAAGAACTGAAGAAGAACTTGTTAAGTTACGTGAAGCGTGTAAATTAGCGTCTGATGTTTTGGTTATGATCGAACCTTATGTAAAAGAAGGGGTTACCACAGGTGAATTAGATCGCATTTGTCATGATTACATGGTGAATGTACAAAAAGTGATTCCTGCGTGCTTAAATTATCATGGTTTTCCAAAAGCAACCTGTATTTCTATAAATGAAGTGGTTTGCCATGGTATTCCAAGCGACGATAAAAAATTAAAACGTGGTGATATTGTCAATATTGATGTGACTGTAATAAAAGACGGTTATTTCGGAGACAACTCTAAGATGTATGTCGTGGGTGAAACCAATATTCGTAGCCAAAAATTGGTTGAAGCGGCACAAGAAGCACTTTATGTTGGATTGCGTACGGTTAAGCCAGGTATTCGTTTAAATGAAATTGGTAAAGCGGTACAAAAATATACCGAAAGCCAAGGTTTTAGCGTAGTACGAGAGTACTGTGGCCATGGTGTGGGAACTGAATTCCACTGCGAACCTCAAGTATTACACTATTATGCGGATGACGGCGGTGTGATTTTAAAACCAGGTATGGTATTCACCATTGAACCAATGATTAATGCGGGTAAAAAAGAAGTGCGCATTATGGGCGATGGTTGGACAGTAAAAACCAAAGACCGTAGCCATTCAGCGCAATATGAGCATCAAATTGTCGTGACCGAAACCGGTTGTGAAGTGATGACAATCCGTGATGAAGAAATTGCGGAAGGCCGAATTCAACGTATAATGAATAACCTTTAAATTCAGCTAAAAGCCTACGATAGTGGGCTTTTTTTATAATTGTTTTGTTTGTGGAATACCTATGCTTTTTCCTTATCATTTCGACTATATACTCACGCCAAGTGAGGTCAAAATTCAGCGTGAAAATTTGAAGGGATTTGAACGTCAGCATTTTGTTGATTATTCCGTTTTTGAGCTGATTGCTAACCGTACACAGTTTTGTGATGATTTGTTAAAACAGCTTTGGCAGCAATTTGAATTAGATAAAGTTAATCTTACCTTAATTGCAGTAGGTGGGTACGGAAGACAAGAAATGTTTCCTTTGTCTGATTTGGATGTTCTTATTCTTTCAAAAGAAGAAAGAGGCATTGAAACAGAAGAAAAAATTGCTCAGTTTGTGCAGTTCTTGTGGGATTGTGGATTCGACGTAGGGCATAGTGTTCGTTCTTTGGAAGAATGTGAAAAGGAAGGTAAACAAGACATTACTATTGCCACCAATTTGCTTGAGTCTCGTTATTTATCAGGAGATGTATCCCTTTTCAATGCCTTAGATGAAATATTGAAAAAGCCAGATTTTTGGGCGATAAAACCATTCTTTGACGCTAAAGTACAAGAGCAAATTGAACGTTATCAGCGTTATCACAACACCAGTTACAATTTAGAGCCCGATTTAAAATACAGCCCTGGTGGCTTGCGGGATCTTCATCTTTTATATTGGATCGCATTACGTCATACCGGAGAAATGACCCTTGATGGCATTTTGGAAAGCGGCTTTATTTACCCATCAGAACACCAACAATTATTAGAAAGCCAAGAATTTTTATTCAAAGTGCGGTTCGCTTTACACTTGATTTTAAAACGTTATGACAACCGACTGCTGTTTGAGCGTCAAATTAAAGTGAGCGAGATGCTTGGTTTTGAAGGCGAGGGAAACCGTGGTGTCGAAAAAATGATGAAACGTTTTTTTCAAGCTTTACGCACGATTTCTCGTCTGACCGATATCCTGATTAAGCATTATAAAGAGCATTTTTTATCAACAGATGGCGAGCTCTCTATTCATCCTTTGGATGAGAATTTTGAATTAGTGAATCAAAGTTTGTGTTTACGTAAAAACGATCTGTTTTTACGTTATCCAGATCGTATTTTGGATCTTTTTTTCTATCTTACGCAGCATGAACAAGCCGAAATTCATTCCTCAACATTACGCCAACTTCAGATTGCGTTGGAAAGTTTGACGCAGAAATTATGTGATATTCCTGAAGCAAGAGAGAAGTTTATTCGGTTATTTAATCAACCAAAAGCGATTCAGCGTGCATTCCTCCCAATGCATCAATATGGTGTGTTAACGGCTTATTTGCCACAATGGCAGGGGATTGAAGGCTTGATGCAATTTGATCTCTTTCATATTTACACCGTGGATGAGCATACCTTGCGAGTGATGTTGAAATTGGAAAGTTTCTTAGCTGAAGAGGAAGCAGAATCCCATCCCATTTGCCATCAAATATTTAGCCAAATTTCTGACCGCACTTTGCTTTATGTTGCCGCACTTTTCCATGATATAGCGAAAGGGCGAGGAGGTGATCATGCAGAGTTAGGGGCTGAAGATATCGCTGACTTTGCTCGTTTGCATGGTTTTGATCGTCGAGAAATTGAAACAATGATCTGGTTGGTAAAAGAGCATTTGCTCATGTCAATTACCGCACAGTGTCGAGATATTCATGATCCGGAAGTCGTGATGAATTTTGCAGAAAATGTGCAAAATCGTGTTCGTTTAGATTATCTTACTTGTCTGACCGTTGCGGATATTTGTGCGACAAATGGCACATTATGGAATAGCTGGAAGCGTTCTCTTTTTGCCTCTTTATACGATTATACGGCTCAACAATTCCGCCAAGGGATGGATTTGTTATTAGATAATGAAGAAAAAATCCTTGAAAATCGTCAATTGGCGTTGGCAATTTTATCCGAAGAAAAACCAGAATTATCGGAAGAGAAAATTTCAGCGTTGTGGCAGCGTTGCCCATCTGATTATTTCTTACGAAATAGTCCAAAACAAATTGCGTGGCATACAGAGTTATTAGCTGAATTTGATGGTGAAGTACTCGTTAAAATCAGTAACCGTTTTTCTTCTGGTGGGACAGAAATTTTCGTTTATTGCCCTGACCAAGCTAACTTATTTAATAAAGTGGTTTCAACCATTGGTGCAAAAAAATTCAGTATTCATGATGCGCAAATTTTAACATCCGATGATGGCTACGTATTCGACAACTTTATCATCACAGAATTAAATGGTGAATTGGTTCGTTCAGAACGTCGCCGAGAATTAGAGACGGTATTAACCTCTGTTTTATTAGGCGAAAAATTGCCATCCATGTCTTTTGCAAATAATCGACAGTTGCAACATTTCACCGTAAAAACAGATGTACGTTTTTTGAAAGAAACCAAAAAAGAGCATACTGAATTAGAAGTGGTGGCTTTAGATAAACCCGGTTTATTGGCTCAAATCAGTCAAATTTTTACCGAATTAAAACTCAATATTTGTAATGCAAAAATTATGACTGTGGGAGAAAAAGCCGAAGACTTCTTCATTCTGACAAATGAAAACGGAATTGCATTAAGCGAAGAGGAAAGGGGATTGTTAGAAAACGTGCTTTATGAACGTTTATAATATGAAATAAAAAAGTGCGGTTAAAATTAACCGCACTTTTATATTTTAAGCCACTGCTGCAAACGCAATATCAGCGGCAGCAAGCGTTTTTTCAATGTCTTCATTTGTATGTGCTAAAGACATAAAGCCTGCTTCAAAAGCAGAAGGCGCAAGGTAAACACCTTGATCAAGCATTTTATGGAAGAACACTTTGAATTTTTCGGTATCACATTTCATGACTTCAGCATAAGAGGTAACTTGTTTTTGATCAGTGAAGAAAATACCAAACATTCCGCCTACATGATTAATCACAAATGGCACATTGTGTTTTTGAGCTAATGCTTTTAAGCCATCGCAAAGTTTTGTGGTTAATTCTGCAAGGTGTTGTTCATTACCTGCTTTTTTCAATTCAGTTAAACAGGCTAAACCTGCAGCCATTGCAATCGGGTTACCTGAAAGAGTACCTGCTTGATAAACAGGGCCGGTTGGTGCGAGGTGTTGCATAATCACTTTTTTACCGCCAACAGCACCCACTGGCATACCGCCGCCAATGACTTTACCTAATGTGGTGAGATCAGGTGTTACACCATAATAAGCTTGTGCGCCCGCAAGTGAAACTCGGAAACCAGTCATGACTTCATCAATAATGAAAAGTGCACCATATTGATCACAGATTTCACGAATGCCTTGTAAGAATCCTTCTTTTGGTGGAACACAGTTCATGTTGCCTGCGACAGGTTCAATAATCACACAAGCAATGTCGTTAGGGAATTCTTCAAATAATTTTTTAACAGAATCAAGATTGTTATATTCTGCAGTTAAAGTGTGTTTTGCAAAATCTTCAGGTACACCAGGTGAGCTTGGTTGGCCAAGTGTTAACGCCCCCGATCCGGCTTTTACTAAAAGTGAATCAGAGTGACCGTGATAGCAACCTTCAAATTTTAAGATTTTGCTTCTATTTGTATAACCACGCGCAAGACGAATGGCAGTCATGGTTGCTTCAGTACCTGAACTCACCATACGAACCATTTCAATAGATGGCACAATTTCACAGACTAATTCTGCTAAATCAATTTCAGATGGTGTTGGTGCACCAAAGCTTAAACCATTTTCTGCTGCTTTTAATACAGCATCTAAAATAGCAGGGTGGTTGTGACCTAAAATCATTGGCCCCCAAGAACCTACATAATCGATATATTGTTTGCCTTCGGTATCATAAATGTAAGCGCCTTTGGCTTTTTGAATAAATACGGGTGTACCACCTACGCCTTTAAAAGCACGAACAGGGGAGTTTACACCACCAGGAATAACTTCTTGTGCACGAGAGAAAAGTGCGGTTGATTTTGTCATGATTTGAATCCTTATATTAAAAGTGGTCATATTGTACTAAAAAACTGAATTTGAGAAAAATCTTTGTGTGCTGATTTTTCTTTATGTTATCCTTTGCAAAAAAATTTTTAGGATAAAAACTATGCTAAGTCTTCTCGTCACTTTTTTAGGGGCATTGTTAACCTTAATTGTCATGCGACCAATTGCCAATAAAATTGGCTTGGTTGATAAGCCAAATTATCGTAAACGTCACCAAGGTGCGATTCCGCTCATTGGCGGTGTTTCTCTTTT
>CAJMPC010000029.1:0-12239 GCA_905215245.1 uncultured bacterium
TCAAGGTGAACGTGATGGCGCTTATGTCGGTCAGCCAGTGATTGATGAAAAAGGGATGATCGGACAGATTATATCTGTTGGCGAGAATACAAGCCGAGTATTACTTTTGACCGATGTGACCCATTCTATTCCTGTGCAAGTTTTACGTAATGATGTGCGTGTGATAGCGAGTGGTACGGGACATTCTGATGAACTTACCTTAGATAATGTGCCTCGTTCCGTGGATATTGAAAAAGGCGATTTATTGGTGACTTCAGGTTTGGGCGGCCGTTTTGTGGAAGGCTATCCTGTGGCTGTTGTGCAAAGTGTTTCTCGTGATGGCTCAAATTACTTTGCAACGGTGAAAGCGAAACCTTTGGCTGAATTAGATCGTTTACGTTATTTGCTTTTACTTTGGCCGAGCAATCTTGATATGTCGAAAGTCAAATCCATGTCACCGGAAGAAGTGCGTCGCCTTGTACAGCAACGTTTAGAAAGTCAAGCTAATGAAGCCACTCATTCAGTGAGTAAAACTAAAATTACAGATGATCAAGAGGATGGAGCACAGCCGCATACAGGAAAAGAAATTGTGGATCCTGACATTCCGACCACAATGCCTCAACAAGAGGAACCCATTTCTCCGGATCAGCAACAACATAGGGAAGAAGACTAATGCAAGGGCGTTTTATTTTTCAATGGGCGACCATTTTATGCTTCTTTGTTGTAGCACTAGTGATGGAGTTAGCACCATGGCCAGCAGGCTTTCAAGCCTTTAAACCTTCTTGGTTGATTTTAGTCTTGCTTTACTGGACTCTTGCTTTACCTGATAGAGTAAGCATTGGTTGGGCATTTTTACTCGGGGTTTTATGGGATATTGTGCTAGGCTCTATTCTAGGCGTGCATGGATTAGTGCTTTCTGTCGCCTTCTATTTTGTTTCCAAATATTACTTAATGTTGCGCAACCTTTCCCTTTGGTTCCAAAGTTTATTAGTGCTTCTTTTCGTTTTTGCGATTCGAGTAGCTATTTTCTTGGTTGAATTCTCTTTGCATGGGGCATTTTTCAACTGGCAGGAAATCTTTGGTGCCATTGCATCAGGTGTGTTATGGCCATGGGTTTTCTTATTAATGCGTACTGCACGTCGAAGAGTCGGATTGCATTAATCATAAAAAAGCTGATGAAGAAGTTCATCAGCTTTTCTTTTTAGTTTTTACGACGATAGTTTGTTTTTCTTGCTGTAGTATTTCGCATTTGAGACACAGGATTGCGTTTTAAACGATAAGGTTTTGGAATATCACTAATCAATGAATTCGGGTTATATTGGCTGACCGGAATAGAATGACCAATGTATTCTTCAATTGCCGGTAAATTCATCGCATATTCTTCACAAGCAAAGCTGATAGACACCCCACTTTCACCCGCTCGACCAGTACGGCCAATACGGTGAACGTAATCTTCTCGGTCATCGGGTAGATCAAAGTTAAACACATGAGTCACGTCTGAAATATGTAACCCACGCGCTGCAACATCGGTTGCAACGAGAATATCGAGCTCACCATCGGTAAATTGTTTGAGCAATGAAAGACGTTTTTTCTGTGCCACATCCCCCGTGAGTAATCCAACACGATGGCCATCTGCTGCTAAATAGCCCCAAATTTCTTCACATTTATGTTTAGTATTTGCAAAGACAATACAGCGCTCTGGCCATTCTTCTTCCATTAATGTCAGTAAGAGAGGAATTTTGTCTTCATTTGACGGATAGAAAAGTTCCTCTTTAATTCGATGTCCCGTTTTTTGTTCCGGTTCAATTTCGATATATTCAGGGGAATTCATATCTTCAAAGGCAAGTTCTCGTACTTTGTAAGAGAGCGTTGCAGAAAAGAGCATGGTGAGGCGTTCTTGCGGAGAAGGACACTTGCGTAATAAATAACGAATATCACGAATGAAACCTAAATCAAACATGCGATCCGCTTCATCCAACACCACGACTTGAATGTCATCTAAACGAATAATGCCTTGTTTGACATAATCGATCACACGCCCCGTGGTACCAATTAAAATATCTACACCGGCTTCAATCGCTTTAAGTTGTTTATCATAGCCATCACCACCATAAGCAAGTGCGGTTCGTAATCCACTTGTTTTAGCTAATAATTCTGCATCATTATTAATTTGCACAGCCAGTTCACGGGTTGGTGCAAGAATTAATGCGCGAGGTTGATTGGTAGCAAAATCAGGTTGATGCGTTAATAAGTGATGAAATGTTGCTGTTAAAAATGCCATCGTTTTACCCGTACCGGTTTGTGCTTGGCCGGCAACATCTTTTCCTTGTAAGGTAATAGGTAATGATAACGCTTGAATCGGGGTACAATATTCAAATCCCTTGTCTTGTAGGGCTTTTTGTACGATAGGATGTAATGGAAGATCAGCAAACCGCTGCTGACTTAAATAATTTTCTTGCATGATAAATAATGGTTCTCATAAATAAATGGGGCTAAGGATAGCACGAAGTCAGAAAAATATCCTTAAAAATGACGAGCTTATTAATAGGATTAAGCTTGTGATTGAGCAGATTGGGTTCGTTCCCATTTTCTTGCAATATAGCTACAAGTTGGGTGCAAAGTGAGCTTTTTAGCCTGGATAAAATGAATTAAGGCTTGATAGAGTTTGTCTGCCACACCTTGCCCTCGAAGAGAATCATCAACAAACGTATGATTAGCATTAATGGTATCGGGTGTTTCATAAAAATAGGTGAGTTTCGCGATTTTCTTGCCTTGCTCATCGAGTAAGAAAAACTCGCCCTGTTTACCATTATCGTGATGCTGAAGACTCATTTGATACTCCATTCATCACTGAGATTGGGATCCATGGCAAAATCAGCAGTATCACTTGGAATGGCTTTTTCTTCTGCAGCCCATTCGCCTAAATCAATGAGTTGGCAACGTTTGCTGCAAAAAGGGCGAAATTGACTTTCCTGTGTCCAAGGCACGGGCTTTTGACATGTCGGGCAAGGGACTTCAAAAATTTCATCAGACATTTTTCTTTCTCGATTCACTTAAATAAAATTGGTGCAATTCTAGCACTTTTTGTTTTAAGTGCGGTAAGTTTTCTGGCAATTTTGCATCATTTGAAATAATATCATCTGCCCATTTTAATCGTTCTTCACGGCTGACTTGTGCATTCATAATAGCTTGAATTTCCTGAATATTATTATGATCTCTCGATGATGCACGAGCCAGTTGAGTTTCAGGTTTTACATCGACAACAAGTATGCGGTCGCAAAGCGCGGTGAGCTTATTTTCAATGAGTAATGGGACGACAAATAACGTATAAGGAGCGCTCTGACTGTTTAACTGTGCAAACATTCTTTCGCGAATCGCGGGATGTAATAAATGATTGAGCCAGTTTTTCTCATTCTCGTCTGAAAATACTTTTTTTCGTAGCTCAGACCGATTTAATTCGCCTTCTTCAGTCAAAATCGATTTACCAAAGTGCTCAGCAATTTGAGCAAGTAGCGGCGAGCCTTTTTCAACCACTTCTCTTGCCACAATATCTGCATCAACAATGGGTACACCAAGTTCAACAAAGAGATTTGCAATCGTGCTTTTTCCACTACCGATGCCGCCAGTGAGGCCCACAATATAAGTCATAATATTCCTTGCTACTTGATTTAGATAGGATGCTTCGCATCTATCCTTTAAACACAATATTTTCCAATGTTGCCAATATATTACATTTATAGGGTTATTGCACTGGTGATGATTAACGATAAGCAAAGAAAGGGCGCGAAAGGTAAAACAGGTTTACGAGAAATCCAATAGACTATGATGCCTAATAGACAGGCAATGAATAAGAAAAGTGGTAAGTGTGCGATGGTGAGATAAGCGCCGATTCCTAAAGCGAGCCAATAATCGCCACGACCTAAAGCTTCCTTCTTATAAAACCATTTAGACAAATGATAGATGATATAAAAAACACCGAAAAAACTAACCGCACTTTCTAAACTTTGAGAAAGCGTCAGAATTGAAAATTCTTGATGTGCGCCGAATAAACCCAGGAAAAATAAAAACAGGCAAGGTGTCGGTGAAATCAGTTGATAATGCCAGTCTAGCCAACTGATAACAAACAGTAGACTAAACGTAATCGCGAGCCATAAAGTAAATAATTCATCCTGAAGAAAGTAATAGAGTACAGCAAAACAGAGTCCAAACCCTAAAAAATAAAGAAAAATATGACCGCACTTTTGAGATTGAATTGCTGCTTTTTTGCGGTGAAATAAGTACCTATTTTCAGGATAAAGTTCGATATAGTTCTGATAAATTTCTTGTTGGAGATTGGGGATAAAACGATCGATATAAAGCCAAGCAAAGATACCCGCTAAACCACCCAATAAGAAAAAGGCTAGTGTCATCATTGGATTACGGATCCCATATTAAAAATCGGCAGATACATGCCCATCATAATAATACCGATTAAACTACCAATGATGAGCATCATTAAAGGCTCTAAAAGTTGGGAAAGTAAATCAATTTGATGATTGAGTTTTTCTTGATAATTATCAGCAATATGACGCAACATCAACGCAAGCTTTCCACTTTTTTCTCCAATCTGTAGCATTTGTTGTGCTTCCATTGGGAAAAGATGACTACTGACACTTTCAGAAAAAGGGTAACCTTGAGAAACCCATTGTAAAATTGACCGCACTTCTTGTTGTAGCAGGATATCGCCTTTTAAGGTACGTTGTGTTTGCCAGGTTTGTTGTTTGGGGAGGAAGCTATTTAATGCAGGCGTTAATGCCACTCCGGATTGAAGCATTAATTGGAGGTTATGGCTAAAACTGATTAGGCGAGAAAGGCAAATGATATTGCCCCAAATTGGCATGCGACTAATTAGTGCATTCTTTTTTTGATTCAGCCAAAGAGAATGTTTTAATGCCATCTTCAACATAAAAATAGCGAAAGTGCAGGCAATCATTAACGCAACAAAATGATGTTGTAGGAATTGAGACATAGCTAATAATACGGCAGTTAATGTAGGCAATTCAGCGGAATTTTCACCATACATTTCAGCAAATTGAGGCACAACGAAGAGTAATAAAATCAACGTAAGTGAAAGCGAAATACCTAATACCATGGCAGGATAAAGCATAATTTTTTGCAATTTGCGTTGAAGCGTTAATGATTGCGTTCGACGTTCTGCGATTTTAGTGCATACCTCCGCCAGTTTTCCTGTCATCTCTCCCACTTGGATGAGTTGAATTTCTTGAAAATTTAAATACTTTCCTTGTATTTCCAAGCTTTGTGAAAATGGAAGACCACTTTCAATTAATTCAATTAAAGCGCTAAGCCACTGGTGCAATCCCAATTGTGTGCAGTTGTCTTGCAAAATATGTAATGCATTTTTTAATGGGATGGCAGAACTGAGCAATGTAGCCAGTTGATTCAATAAAGCACTGATTTCTGCATTTTTCGGTTTCTGATTAAGTTGCCAATCTTGTTGCAAGCGAATGTGGCTAAAACCTTTTGCAATTAACAGAAATTGTGCGGCTTGTTTAGATTGTGCAACAAGGCTACCTTTTTGCCATTGTTGCCGCTGATCATAGGCTTGGAAATAAAAGAGTTTTTGCTTCGCCATAGTGATACCTATTTTTTACCTAACACGCGTTGAATTTCATCAAGATCAGTGATGTTATCTTTTACTTTTTCTAATGCGCTTTGATAAAGTGAGTCAAAATCAGTGTGGTAACAGTTATTTTCACATTGTAAAAATTGATATACCCCAATACGCCCTTGATACCCTTGATGGCAATCACAAGAATCACCAAACTCTTGACTGCACTTTAAGCAACGTTTGCGCACCAATCTCTGTGCGATAACTAATAAGAGACTATTTTCAATTTCGTGAGATTGAATACCTAATTGTTGCAAGCGCGAAATTGCTGAAATGGCATCGTTAGTATGTAGGGTAGAAAGCACTAGATGGCCAGTTTGAGCTGCTCTTAATGCCATTAATGCACTTTCTTCGTCTCGAATTTCGCCAAGCATAATAATGTCGGGATCTTGTCGTAAAAATGTACGAAGTAATCGACTAAAATCTAAACCGATTTGCGGATTCACTTGAGTTTGAATGATGCCTTCCAATTCAATTTCAACGGGATCCTCTGCCGTCATAATATGTTTATCTGGTGTGTTGAGCCATTGAAGTGCGGTATAAAGTGAGATACTTTTTCCGCTTCCCGTTGGTCCAGTCACAAGGATTAAACCTTGCGGTTGGCTGAGTGCATGTTGAAATTGACTTTGTTGGTGTTGTGTCATGCCAAGTTCAGCAAAACTTAACTGAACAGGTTTATTTTGTTGTAATCGTAATACCGCTTTTTCTCCCCAATGCGTGGGCAAGGTAGAAAGGCGGAAATCTAAAATATCGGAGAATGTCGTTTTGAATTGAAAACGACCATCTTGTGGTAGCCGAGTTTCACTGATATCCAGTTTGGCTAAGAGTTTTAAACGAGAAATCAAACGGTTGGCGAGCGATTTACTGATGATCGGCTGTGGTTGGAGTACGCCATCAATACGCAAACGAATTAAGAGCCCATTTGGCTGAGTTTCTAAATGAATATCGGAGGCATTTTTTTGCAGGGCTGTTTCAAAAATACCATTTAATAATTGAATAACGGGTTCATCTTCATTAGATAAATTGGCAGAGCTTTCGTCTTCTGAATGATGATAAAACGTCGTTTGCTCTTCTATTTGATTGGCTTTAGGTGCAAGGGATTGTAAAAGTTGTTTAAGTTGGGCCGTTTCAAATAAAATCGGTTCAACTAATTTTCCACTTAAAAAAGCAAAGGTTTCACAAGCTGCAAGATTATTCAGCGAATCTACTGCAAGCCATAAATGGTGTTCATCTTCTTTAAGTGGGAGTGCAAAGTAACGTAACAGCAATGCTTGTTGCTGTTGGTTTTGTTGCCAATATTGTGGCGAGATATGATAAATCTCGCCATTTTTTGCCATTGCTTGATAGGCCATGTTTCGCTATTTGGTAGGAGAGCAGAAACCTGCTGGGAATAAATCCGCATTACTTGGGCAAGCGGTTGTCCAAGTGACACCTGCTGAGGTTGAGCCTGTTGCCGTTAAGGAATAACTGATCCCATCCAATGCGCCATTTCCTGTTACCGTAATCACACCCGATTTCGTGGTAATGGATTTAACATAGCCTTTTGCAGTAGTGATATCTGCTGCAATGCCATTTGAACCACCAGAACAGTTTGTCGGGGCATTGGTGCTATAGACACATAACTCCACATCAGATTTATAAGGTGCAGAAGCTTGCAACAATTCGGAGATGGCTGCTTTTTTGGTATAATTTTGATAAGACGGAATGGCGATCGTCGCGAGAATAGCAATAATCGCAATCACGATCATCAATTCAATTAACGTAAAACCTTTATGTAAAGGCTTAGAAAAAGTCAGTTTCATTAAATTAATTTCCTTTTGGTTGAATAAAAAAATGCCAGAATTGGCAGCAACATTGTGTAAAAGGGAAAAATGAAAGTAAAACTGACCGCACTTCTTTTGCGATCGAGATCGCAAAAATGAAATTTAATCGCAGAAAAACAGATGAATAAGATAAAAAATGGCTGGTTAAGCCAGACAAGAAAAGTGATTTCCCCCCATTTTGATGAACGTCCTGATGTAGAGGATATTTCATTACTCGTCATTCATTACATCAGTTTGCCGCCAGAACAATTTGGTGGTGGGTATGTAGATGATTTTTTCCAAGGAAAACTCGATCCCACTATTCATCCTTATTTTGAAGAGATTTATCAATTTCGTGTGTCAGCCCATTGTTTAATTGAACGTGATGGCAGAGTGACACAATATGTCAGTTTCGATGACAGAGCATGGCATGCGGGGCTTTCTTGCTTTGAAGGACGCGATAAATGTAATGATTTTGCGATTGGTATTGAGCTAGAGGGCAGTAATGAACAACCTTTTACAGAGGAACAATACCAAGTGCTTGCTGCATTAACACGAGATATCATGCAAGCTTATCCGAAAATAACGCTCGATCGTATCGTTGGTCATTGCGATATTTCGCCTGGTCGTAAGATCGATCCAGGTCAATATTTTGAGTGGGAACGCTATTTAGCGTTAGTCAAAAAAGGCTTGGATAAAAAATAACCACTAAAATTTTTGATTAAATGTGAGTAAGATAATTTCTGTGAACAAGCCTTATCTTGATGAAATTAAAGCGAAAATTTTCTCTCTAAAATTGAAGCTAAAATGCTGAGAAGAGTTATTCAACACTCGCCATTTGCTCAATCACAATTTTATCCACAGAAATATTGAATAACTCACCGCTGTTATTTCTTCAACAAGCAAGGAATGTTTAAAGTAAAAAATGGCTGAATTTTTGACCGCACTTTGATGAGAAAAAGAGCGGTCATTTTTTTTCGGAAAATTTTTTGATTAAAGATTATGCAAAAATGAAAAAGTGAAGTGAGAAAAGCATTTTTTGATCTTTATACACAGTTAAATTTAGACTATCCAAGTATTACCCACAAAGTTATCCACAACAGGGTAAATATGCCCATTCGGTTGATAAAAAAGCGAATTTATGAAACAATCTGCAAATCATTTTTGTACAAAATTTAAGGTGAACGATAGTGATCGATTTTGATGGCTACCGTCCAAATGTAGGCATTGTCATTTGTAATCGCAAAGGGCAGGTGCTTTGGGCTAAACGATACGGGCAGAATTCGTGGCAATTCCCGCAAGGTGGGATTAACGATAATGAAAGTGCTGAACAAGCCATGTATCGTGAATTATATGAAGAGGTTGGTTTGCAACCCAAAGATGTGAAGGTGCTTTACGCGTCTAAACATTGGTTGCGTTATAAACTGCCAAAAAGATTGCTGCGTTATGACAGCAAACCGGTGTGTATTGGGCAAAAACAACGTTGGTTTTTGTTGCAATTAGTGGGTGATGAAAAAAATATTAATATGAACACAACAAAATCCCCGGAATTTGATGGTTGGCGTTGGGTAAGTTTTTGGTATCCCGTACGTCAGGTTGTGTCCTTTAAGAAAGATGTTTATCGCAAAGCGATGAAAGAGTTTGCTCAAGTAATGTTTGGCAACGAAAAGACATTACTTGAAAATACGCAAGAGCATGAGGCAAATAAACCTTATCATGCGCCGCGTAAAAGTGGTTTTTCTAAATATCAAAAACGTTCATCTTATAAGTCAAGGGGGCAATAATGCTCACTTTTATTCTACTTTGTTTGCTTGTCGGGTCTGTTGTTGGTTTTCTTGCCGGATTATTTGGTATTGGCGGCGGATTAGTTATTGTCCCAACCTTGGTTTATCTATTGCCGATGATAGGCGTGCCTGAGCCATTGCTAATGTCCGCGGCATTAGGAACTTCATTTGCGACCATTGTGATTACTGGATTTTCTTCTGCGCAGCGTCATCATAAACTAGGCAATATAGAGTGGAATGCCGTTAAAGTATTGGCACCGATGGTCATGATTTCGGTCTTTATCTCTGGTTTGTTTATTGGCAAGCTTGATCGTGAGGTATCCGCTAAAATCTTTGCCTGTTTAGTCGTGTATTTAGCGACCAAAATGGTGATTTCTATTAAGAAAAGCACAGGGAAAACCAAACCTTTAACAACGCAAGCTTCTGTTATTGGTGGTATTTTAATTGGGATGGCATCAAGCGCAGCAGGCGTAGGTGGTGGTGGTTTTATCGTGCCATTTTTAAATTCCCGCGGGATTGATATGAAAAAAGCCATCGGTTCTTCTGCATTCTGTGGTGCACTTCTTGGTTTATCAGGCATGTTTAGCTTTATGGTGAGTGGTTGGGGCAACCCTTCCATGCCGGATTATTCCCTAGGTTATATTTATTTACCCGCAGTGCTCGGTATTACGGCCTCCTCATTTTTTACTTCTAAATTAGGGGCAACAGCGACCTCCAAACTTCCTGTACCAACCTTGAAAAAAGGCTTTGCCTTGCTATTAGTTGCGATCGCGGTTGATATGTTTATGAAATAAGGAATGTTATGAATTCAGAATTTTTGATGCTTCCACATTTTGATCCGACTATTTTCACTTTTGGTGACAGCAATATTGGGTTGCGTTGGTATGGCTTAATGTATTTATTAGGCTTTATCTTTGCTCGTTGGTTAGCGGTTCGTCGTGCCAATCAGTCAAACAGTGGCTGGACCGTCGATCAAGTGGATTCGTTACTTTTTAATGGCTTTATGGGCGTGTTCTTAGGTGGCCGCATTGGTGATGTTTTCTTCTATAATTTTGATCATTTTGTGCAAGACCCGCTGTATTTATTCCGTGTTTGGGAAGGCGGAATGTCATTCCATGGTGGGTTAATTGGTGTGATTATCTCAATGATTTGGACTTCTTATTCTCAAAAAAGAAGTTTCTGGCAGACGGCAGATTTCGTGGCGCCCTTGATTCCATTTGGTTTAGGAATGGGACGAATTGGTAACTTTATCAATTTAGAACTTTGGGGACGAGAAACCGATGTGCCTTGGGCCATGATTTTCCCAAATGATCCATTATTGTTGCCTCGCCATCCTTCACAGCTTTATGAAGCATTTTTAGAAGGTTTCGTGCTGTTTATTATTCTGAATGTCTTTATTAAAAAGCCTCACCCTGCAGGTTCTGTAGCAGGATTATTCCTGGTTGGTTACGGGATTTTTCGTTTTATCGTTGAATATGTCCGTGAGCCTGAAGTAGAATCTTTCTTAGGCATCATGACACGTGGTCAAGCCCTTTGTTTACCGATGATTATTGGTGGTGGATTAATTATGGCATGGGCATACAATCGCGCAAAAAGTGCGGTTCATCAGTAAGGAGTTTTTTATGAAACAATATTTAGATCTTTGCCGACGCATTGTAAATGAAGGTGAATGGGTTGCTAACGAGCGTACAGGCAAGCGTTGCCTTACTGTGATTAATGCGGATTTAGAATATGATGTTGCCAATAATCAATTCCCCTTAATTACAACGCGTAAAAGTTATTGGAAAGCGGCAATTGCGGAATTTTTAGGCTATATCCGTGGTTACGATAACGCCGCAGATTTCCGCAAGCTTGGCACCAAAACATGGGATGCAAATGCCAATGAAAATGCGGCTTGGCTTGCCAATCCACATCGTAAAGGCACCGATGATATGGGGCGCGTTTATGGTGTGCAAGGCAGAGCATGGCGTAAACCGAATGGCGAAACCATCGATCAACTTCGTAAAATTGTGAACAATTTAAGCCGAGGGATTGATGACCGCGGTGAAATTTTGACTTTCTTCAATCCAGGCGAATTTGATCTAGGCTGTTTACGTCCTTGCATGCACACACATACTTTCTCTTTAGTAGGCGATACATTGCACTTGACGAGCTACCAACGCTCTTGTGATGTGCCACTTGGCTTAAACTTCAATCAAATTCAGGTCTTTACTTTCCTTGCTTTGATGGCGCAAATTACCGGCAATAAACCGGGTAAGGCATATCATAAAATTGTAAATGCGCATATTTATGAAGACCAACTTGAGTTAATGCGTGATGTGCAATTAAAACGTGAACCATTCCCTTCACCACAATTAGAAATTAATCCTGATATTAAAACCCTTGAAGATCTTGAAACTTGGGTAACGATGGATGATTTCAAGGTGGTGGGTTATCAATCTCACGAACCCATCAAATATCCTTTCTCTGTTTAGGCATTCAACGTGCGGTCAGATTTAGACGAGAAATTTATGCAACACGCCCTGATGCTTGCCGATCGTGCAGAGGCACTCGGCGAGATTCCTGTCGGGGCAGTGTTGGTGGATGATGAAGGAAATATTCTCGGTGAAGGCTGGAATTTATCTATCATTGAAAATGATCCGACCGCTCACGCTGAAATTGTCGCATTGCGTAATGCCGCACAAAATATTCAAAATTATCGTCTGCTCAATACCACACTCTATGTCACCCTTGAGCCTTGTACCATGTGTGCTGGCGCGATTTTACATAGCCGGATTAAACGATTAGTCTTCGGTGCGTCAGATTATAAAACGGGGGCTGTAGGTTCTCGCTTTCATTTCTTTGATGATTATAAAATGAATCACACATTAGAAATTACCTCTGGCGTGCTGGCAGAAAAGTGCGGTCAAAAATTGAGTGATTTTTTCAAAAAAAGACGAGAGCGGAAAAAGGAAGAAAAGCGGGAAAAAAATCTCCCGCTTGATGTTGAGCCACAATCTTAAACTT
>CAJMPC010000030.1:0-12026 GCA_905215245.1 uncultured bacterium
ACCCCAAAAAGAGTAAGCAATCTAATGAGGTCTTTATGAATTTTGAACATATGAATTTTGAACAAATGATTGGTTTCGGGGTAGCAGGCAATTTTGCAGGACATTTAGAACAAGCCGGCGAGGCGGCTGATTTCACTCAAGTAAAAACAGAAAATGCCATTCAACCCAAAGCGATTTTCCCGTTTTATGTGCCAAGCGAAAAAGCTGGCTTTCTTTCTACCTTTCCTTTAAGTCACAATCAAATTAACTTTCCACAAGGTGCGGATAATCTTCAAATTGAGCCTGAAATTGCACTTATTTGTGATCTTATCTATAAAGAAAAGCAAGTTGAGAAAATTATTCCGCGCTATTTTGCAGCCTATAATGACTGCTCTATTCGTCGTCCTAATGCAAAAAAAATCTGTGAAAAGAAAAACTGGGGAACGGCAAGTAAAGGTATTTCATCAAAACTTATTCCACTTTCTTCCTTTATTCAGGGAAGTGAAATTGATCAATACCGTATCGCTTGCTTCCATAAACGCAATGGCGAGCTCAATACGTATGGTATTGACAGCCCTGCTATTGGTTATAGCTATTTCCACCAACAATTATTAGATTGGATCGTGGATAGAATGAATAATCAACCTGATGAGGGACCGATGAATCATATTGCTTCCTTATTAGAACAAGCAAACTATCCTGAACAAGCGATTATTAGTATTGGCGCCACTCGTTATACCGAGTTTGGTGAAACGCATTTCTTGCAACCCAATGACCTGAGTATTGTTGTCGTGTATGACGGTGAAAAATATTCTGCTGAGGAAATTGAACAAATGGCAAGAGACGGCAAATTCACAGATGACATTTCAGCGCTTATTCAAAAAGTGGTTTAGCATACACATAAAAAGTGCGGCTAATTTTGACCGCACTTTTTATTTACTTCCTTCTTAAAGAAACTTCTCCGGCATTAAAATACCGCTCGCCTTCATCGGTTATGACTTTTAAGTAACCTCGTTTATCAATTCCCTGCTCTATACCTGAAATCGCACCTTGTTCAGTAAAGACATTCACTTCATCACCAAAAAATTCATTATAGTTTATCCATTGTTGCATGAATTCCTCATCAATACCCTTTTCTTCAAATTGAGCTAATCGAGAATAAATACGTTGAATCACTTTAACAAGGATCGTTTCACGATCTATATTTAGATCCTGCTCAGTTAGCTGTGCATACGGCTGACTAATTTCAGTTGATTGTGGTAATTTTACATTGATCCCAATACCAACAACTAAATTGAGCAACCCATTCTTATGATTAATGATTTCCACTAAAATGCCACCAAGCTTTCGACCTGAAAGCAAAATATCATTTGGCCATTTCACTTTCACATTTAACGCTTCTGCAATAGCTAAACCAATCACTAAACTTAATCCATCCAATGCTTTTTTAGGATCGATAGTCCAATAAAAACTGAAAATTAACTGCCCTGCAAACGGTGAAAGCCATTGGCGACCACGACGTCCTCGTCCGGCCGTTTGATATTCTGCGAGACACAAATCACCTTTTTTTAATTGGTTAATGTGATTCGCTATAAATTCATTTGTTGAAGAAATGGTTCGATGATAATGCACGGAATAAGGTGAAAGTGCGGTCGAAATTGCTTGTGGATTTAACAAAGGCATTTCTGGCACCAGCTGATAAACCTTATTTTCTTCTTGAATATTTAATCCCGCTTCTCGCAGTAATGCCATTTTTTGCGACAATTCATTTGATGTAATATTTAAAAACGACATCAAATCTGACCGCACTTTAGGTTGGCAATCAGACAAACAATCCAGTAACGATGACATATTCATTCCTTCTTATAAAAACCTTGCCAAATCTTACCATAAAAGCGAAAAAATTCATTTTCAAGCACGTGAAAAATCTGTATAATCCCGGCGCAATATTTTTTGACACACTTTTAACAGCGAGATATTGCCATGCTTAGAATCAAACAAGAAGCGCTTACTTTTGACGACGTTCTACTCGTTCCAGCTCATTCAACTGTTCTTCCGAACACAGCCAACCTCTCAACTCAACTCACCAAAGAAATTCGCTTAAATATTCCTATGCTTTCTGCTGCGATGGATACTGTCACAGAAACCAAATTAGCGATCTCTTTAGCACAAGAAGGTGGCATCGGCTTTATTCACAAAAATATGACGATCGAACGCCAAGCGGATCGTGTTCGTAAAGTGAAAAAATTCGAAAGTGGTATTGTTTCTGAACCTGTGACTGTTTCACCCGATTTAACCCTTGCAGCACTTGCTGAAATGGTGAAGAAAAACGGCTTCGCAGGCTACCCTGTTGTCGATGCTGAAAATAACTTGATTGGTATCATCACTGGCCGCGACACGCGTTTCGTAAAAGATTTAAGTAAAACCGTTTCACAATTAATGACGAAAAAAGAAGACTTGGTCACCGTAAAAGAAGGTGCAAGTCGTGAAACGATTTTAGAATTAATGCACAAAAACCGCGTAGAGAAAGTGCTTGTTGTAGATGATGCTTTCAAATTAAAAGGTATGATCACCGTTAAAGACTTCCAAAAAGCGGAACAAAAACCGAACGCATGCAAAGATGAATTTGGTCGTTTACGCGTAGGTGCAGCTGTAGGCGCGGGTCCAGGTAATGAAGAACGTATTGATGCATTAGTGAAAGCCGGTGTTGATGTGTTGTTAATCGACTCTTCTCATGGTCACTCAGAAGGCGTATTACAACGCGTTCGTGAAACTCGTGCAAAATATCCAAATTTACCTATCGTTGCGGGTAACGTAGCAACGGCTGAAGGTGCTATCGCACTTGCAGACGCAGGCGCAAGCGCAGTGAAAGTAGGTATCGGACCAGGTTCTATTTGTACTACTCGTATCGTGACCGGTGTAGGTGTTCCACAAATCACCGCTATCGCAGATGCAGCGGCTGCATTAAAAGATCGTGGTATTCCAGTTATCGCTGACGGTGGTATCCGTTTCTCTGGTGATATTGCAAAAGCTATCGCAGCAGGTGCGAGCTGTGTAATGGTTGGTTCTATGTTCGCAGGTACTGAAGAAGCGCCAGGTGAAATCGAACTTTATCAAGGTCGTGCATTTAAATCTTACCGTGGTATGGGTTCATTAGGTGCGATGGCAAAAGGCTCATCTGACCGCTACTTCCAATCTGATAACGCTGCAGACAAACTCGTACCAGAAGGTATCGAAGGCCGTATTCCATACAAAGGTTACTTAAAAGAAATCATCCACCAACAAATGGGTGGTTTACGTTCTTGCATGGGCTTAACTGGCTGCGCAACCATCGAAGAATTACGTACAAAAGCGGAATTTGTTCGCATCAGTGGTGCGGGTATTAAAGAAAGCCATGTTCACGATGTAACTATTACTAAAGAAGCACCAAACTATCGTATGGGCTAATTGATAAAAGAGCGGTTTATTTAACCGCTCTTTTGAAATATTTTAGGTAACTAAAAGGACTGAAATGAAAAAACTAGCATTACTCATTCCGTTTATCATATCAAGTTGTGCGCTTTTCGGACCAACTTATACGGGAGAAACAACGGCAAGTTCTTTACTAAAATCAGATACTGAACGTAATATCAATCTGGCTTTTAGAGCAATCCATAATTGTACGCCAAAACAAATTCATACTCAGATCAATGATGCAAAAATCAACCCTAAAACATCTACTGTTGATTCAGCATATGAAACTTGGACAGTAAAAGGCTGTAATCAAACTGAAGTATTTAAAATTAAATATATCAGCGATGGTCAAGGTGGAACCTACATCAATATGACCACGTCAAACTAACATAAGGTAAAAAATGACAAACATCCACAATCATAAAATTCTGATCCTCGACTTCGGCTCACAATATACTCAACTGATTGCGCGTCGTGTGCGTGAAATCGGTGTGTACTGCGAACTTTGGGCGTGGGATGTAACTGAAGAACAAATCCGTCAATTTAATCCAGACGGTATCATTCTTTCTGGTGGTCCAGAAAGTACCACTGAAGAAAATAGCCCACGTGCACCAGAATATGTATTTAATGCAGGCGTGCCTGTATTGGGTATTTGTTACGGTATGCAAACCATGGCGATGCAACTTGGTGGTTTAACTGAAACCTCTGATCATCGTGAATTCGGCTATGCCTCTGTTTTAATGGATAATCCGACCGCACTTTTCGCTCATTTAAATGATGGTGACAGCAAATTAGATGTATGGATGAGCCATGGCGATAAAGTAACGCGTTTACCAGAAAACTTCCAAGTTACTGGTACGACGCCGACCTGTCCAATTGCGGCAATGTCTGACGAAAATCGTCGTTTCTACGGCGTACAATTCCACCCTGAAGTAACTCATACTAAAAAAGGTTTGGAATTATTGATGAATTTCGTGGTGAACATTTGTGGTTGCGAAACAAAATGGACAGCAGAAAACATTATCGAAGATGCCGTTGCTCGCATTAAAGAGCAAGTGGGCGATGATGAAGTGATTTTAGGTTTATCTGGTGGTGTGGACTCTTCTGTGGTTGCATTACTTTTACACCGTGCTATCGGCAAAAACTTACACTGCGTATTCGTGGATAACGGCTTACTCCGCTTACATGAAGGCGACCAAGTTATGGAAATGTTTGGCGATAAATTCGGCTTGAACATTACCCGCGTTGATGCGGAAAGCCGTTTTTTAGGTGAGCTTGCAGGTGTATCGGATCCTGAAGCAAAACGCAAAATTATTGGTAAAGTATTCGTTGATGTATTCGATGATGAATCGAAAAAACTCACTAATGTGAAATGGTTGGCACAAGGCACGATCTACCCTGACGTGATCGAATCTGCAGCAAGCAAAACCGGTAAAGCACATGTGATTAAATCACACCACAACGTAGGTGGCTTACCAGACTATATGAAACTTGGCTTAGTTGAACCGTTACGCGAGTTATTTAAAGACGAAGTACGTAAAATCGGTTTAGCATTAGGCTTACCGGCTGAAATGATCAACCGCCACCCATTCCCTGGTCCAGGTTTAGGCGTGCGTGTATTAGGCGAAGTGAAAAAAGAATACTGCGATTTATTACGCCGTGCGGATGCAATCTTTATCGAAGAATTACGCAATAGCGGTTGGTATGAAAAAACCAGCCAAGCCTTCAGCGTATTCTTACCTGTGAAATCTGTTGGCGTCATGGGCGATGGCCGTAAATACGATTGGGTTATCTCACTACGTGCAGTAGAAACCATCGATTTTATGACCGCACATTGGGCTCATTTACCTTATGATTTATTAGGCAAAGTATCTAACCGTATCATCAATGAAGTGAATGGCATTTCCCGCGTGGTGTATGACATCAGCGGAAAACCCCCAGCAACTATCGAGTGGGAGTAACCTAAATCAATTTAAAGGGCAAATTATTTTGCCCTTTTCTTCTTTTATAACAATAACTTCTCTCATCAAAATTCACTATGGACATCGCATTTTTACTCGGCACTAAAATTATTGAACTGACACTCATTGTGCTTATTGGCTATGGGTTGGTTAAATCAAAATTATTAAAATCTGAAGATAGCAAGACGCTTTCCGTTATTGGGCTTTATGTTATCAGTCCTGCAGTGATGATTGAAGCCTTTCAAATTGATTACACGCCTGAAATCTTGCAAGGTTTACAGCTTTCACTGCTTATGGCGGTGTTTCTTCAGGTTATTCTGATTATTATTGGCAGTCTGTTAAAGCGCCTATTAAACCTTGATCCTATTGAACATGCCACTTCCATTTATTCCAATTCTGGTAACTTAATTATTCCGATTGTGATGTCGCTATTTGGCAAAGAATGGGTCATTTACGCCAGCTGTTTTATTGTGGTTCAAACCTTTCTATTTTGGACGCATTGCCGTTTGATTATTGTAGGAAAAGGAAATTTATCCTTGAAGATGATTGCCAAAAACATCAATATTTGGTCAATTCTCGTCGGGGCATTTTTATTTGCTTTTCAGATAAAATTACCAAGTATTATCAATGGTACACTCTCTTCGATTGGCTTGTTTATTGGTCCGAATGCTATGCTAGTTGCGGGTATGCTGATTGCGGCAATTCCTTTACGGAGCATCGTGTCATCCAAACGCATTTATTTAGTCTCACTTTTGCGCTTGTTACTTATTCCGATTGCATTATTGGTATTAATAAAGTTGATTGGTTTTGTACATTGGGCTGAAAAAGGGGAAATTATTGTGTTGATTAGCTTTTTAGCAACCACGAGCCCATCTGCTTCAACCGTGACACAAATGGCAGTGATTTATAACAACAATCCACAGAAAGCCAGCGCCATTTATGGTGTAACGACGCTGCTTTGTATGTTTACTATGCCACTGGTGATTGCCTTATATCAAATATGGGGGTAAATCGTGGAAAAGTGTGGTCAATTATTTAAGCACTTTTGATGCCGGCTGCTCTTTTTTCAAACGATAAAGTTGATATAAGTTAACGAAAACTAAGAATGCGTTTAGAAGCGCAACTGGATAAGATTTGATGATCAAACTGTAAACGACAAAAAGTACCGCTCCAATTGCATTAACAACTCTCAAGTGAACAATCGATTTAAATAAAAAAGACGCAGCCACAAAGAATGTTGCCAAATAACCTAATAATTCGATGAAATTAAATTCCATAAATCTCTCCGTCAACAATGATTGAGGCGGCATCATAAAAGATTTTGGAATTGAGGAAAAGAGGCGAAATAAAGGCAACCGATTGCAATATCAAGAAATTTTTATTTCACTCAACATTCGCTCAGATAAAGACTTTTTGCACTAAAAACATATAAAAAATCGTACCTGCTGAAATGGAAAGAAACATGTTCTTTTTCCAGAAATGTAACCCCAATACCAAAGCACCCGCAATGAAATCGGGTAAGCCGTGATAACCACTCAACACATCCACATTTTTATAGCAATACACCACTAACATTCCAAACATCGCGGCAGGTAGTACTTTACCTAGATAACGAACATATTCCGGAATCGGGCGATTGGCGGGAAAGATCCAGAATGGTAATAATCGAGTAAATTGCACGCACACAATACAAATCACAATGGTGATAATTTGTTCCATCAATGTCATTTTAGTGCCTCCAATTTAGATGAAAGTTTAGGACGTCGTACCGTTAATAAAATCCAGATACTGATTAGCGTTGGCACTAAAAAGTGTTCTTTCCCAACAATCAACAGCGATACAAAAGCCACACCTAAACCTAATAATGAGCTTTCGTGAGATTTCTCTTTGAGCCAGTTTTCAGCAAAAATCACCAGGAAAAGTGCGGTCATACCAAACTCTACCCCTTTTAAATCAAAAGGTATAATTGAGCCAAATAGATTACCTAATCCGGCTCCTACCACCCAATAGAGATGGAGATAAAAACTGACAAAGAACATATACCAGCCTTTATCTAAATGATCGGGAATCTTCGCCATATAGTTCAGGGAAAAACTTTCATCGACTAGGGTACTAATTAAATACCAACGTTTTTTCCCGAGTTGAGCACCATATTTTTCTAACATGGAAATGCCATAAAAAATTTGGCGACCACTTACCATCAGCGTAACCAACGCAACACTTAAAGGCGAAAAAGGCATAACTAAGGCGGCAGCGGCAATAAATTCCACTGAGCCCGCATAAATGAGAGCTGCCATTGCAACGGGGAACCAAACACCGAATCCAAGTGCTTTCATGTAAATGCCGTATGCAATGCCTAAAAATAAAAAGCCGGCAAGCATTGGCATGCTATAAGGAAATGCCGCTTTTGCCGCGGCTTTGATGGGATTTTCTGTCACAACTTCTGACATATTGACCTACTACAACTCTAAAACAGACAAACCAGGTAAGGTCGAAAAACTTTGTGCTTTTACTGTTTGATGGAAATCTTCGATATAAGCTAAATTAGCATCTTCTTTACGAATCGCTGCATAAAGGTTGCTATATAGCCCTTCTTCTGTAATTTTACGCGCCACCACATACCCTTTTTCTAAATAAGGTAATGCTGCCCAATAAGGCACAGTGGCAATACCACGACGACTCGCCACTAACTGGATCAAGGCGATCGTTAGCTCTGTTGTACGACGTGGCGGGTTAATACCTTTCGGTTTCAACACTTGACGATATAAATCCAACATATCATCAGGCACGGGATAGGTTACCCAAGTTTCCTCAGCAAAATCTTCCGCCTGCCAAACCTCTTTATTGGCTAATGGATGATCTTTAGAACAGATCCCCACCATTTCATAAGAAAATAACGGCTTAAACAAAACATCATCATTTTGTTCAACTTCAGACACGATAGCCCAATCTGCACGATGAGATAATAACAATCCAACCGGATCAGTGTGGAAACCAGACACAATATCCAATTCTACCAAGCTCCAATGCTGACGAAATTCATCCATCGCCGGCATTAACCAGTCGAAACAGGTATGACACTCCACCGCAATTCTTAACTGCCCTGCATCACCGTGTTTTACGCGTGCGAGCTCACGTTCTGCATCAACCACTTTCGGAAGAATTTCATTGGCAAGACGAATCAAACGATCGCCAGCTGCGGTAAAACGCAATGGATTACTTTTACGCTCAAATAGAGGTAAACCGAATTGCTCTTCCATTAACTTAATTTGATGAGAAAGTGCTGATTGTGTTAAATAAACACGTTTTGCCGCCATTGAAACGCTGCCCGTTTCCTTTAACGCAAGCAAGGTTCTTAGGTGACGAAGTTCAAGAAATGTGGGTTTCATTAGAATAATTCATAAAGTTATAGCATTAGATGAGCTACATGATAACGCAAATTAAATTTGTCGAAAAGAAAGTGCGGTCAAAAACGTTGATATTTTTGACCGCACTTAAGATGATTATTTATCTAATTGAACGGGAAGAAATAAGCTCAATGGACGTTTTTTCACAATTTGACACACTTCATGCCAAATTGGCCACCAGCTATCAATTTCCGCATTCAAAGAACGCAATGCAACCCAAAGCGTTAATGAAAAACTGACAATTAAATTCACCAAACCAATCAATAATACAAAACCAATGCATTGTAAAAGCAATGAATAGGTGAAATGTCCGCTCACAGCAATATAACCTACATTCGCAGATGAAAATGCCACATGACGAATATCTAACGGAAGATGCGTTAAGTAACCCGCTACACCGGTAATCCCAAGCAACATACCAAAGCAAAGATTACCAATAAGCGAGCCATAATTTTCATGCATATAATTAGCAAATTTAACACGAGTCTTTTCAGACATTAGTTTTTTCAATAACGGATGTTGGGCTAAACGCATGCGCATATTCAAATAATTGCTTCGGTTATCAAAATAACCCGAAATAATCCCTGAACAGAATAACCATACCCCCGCAATGGCGGCAAACCATAAGGTTCCCGCAAAAGGAGCAATACTATGCAACTGATAAGCGATTTGATCAGCATTCATCAACGGCTCACCTGTTTTATATTGGTAACCAAAGGCAATCAATGCGGCTAAGCCCATCGCAATAAGTACATTGCCTAGCACCGCAATACTTTGAGAGCGAAATACATCCACTAATAATTGGGCTAATTTCATATTGACGCTTTTACCTTGAGGCGTTTTCTCAACAGCCTCAGCAAAACGGGCTGCCGTCATGGCTGGCTGTTTCGTCGCTACCGTAAAATGCAACATAAAGATCACCATAAAACCTAAGCCGTAATTTAAGCCTTCGGCAATGCCTTTCCAGACTTTGTCATCAATGATACTGCCTAGATAGGTTTTAAATAGTGCCATCAGTGCAATTAATACACCACCACCTGCGGCAGAATAAAACATTGCCCAATACTCTTTTTTATCTCGCGTAATGTAGTGCTCACCGTGGTCACCCGCATTTTGGGTAATGCTACGTGAAATTAATTTTGAGCTTTGTTTCCATAATCGGGTGATGCTATGTTTTTCTGCTGCTGCGCGGGCAAAACAGCCAGTTAATAACAATATTCGGCGTGGTAAATAGCGATTTGAAACAAAAATCGCCATCAAGGTTTCTAATCGTTCTAAAGTCTGAGAAAGACGCTCCAATAAATAAGCCGTATTTAAAGAAGAGCCCACCACTGCTCCACGTTTTTGCAAACGCTCAACCAATTTTTTACATTGGCTAAACATTACCTGCAAATGACTACCATCAAAAACGGTTGATTGGCGGCGCGCCTGTAACCAATTCACCACTTCATGGTGCAATGCCACAAAAGGTGAATCAGCATTCAACAGAGAGGGTTCCATTCGCATCAGCTCAGGATCCATATCTTCAGCTGCAATCCAAATTGAAAGCATCTCTATGGCAAATAGCCCTTCACTTTCAATATGATTTTTTAAACGTTCCCGATCTTTTTGTTCTGTATAACGGGTTAAAACGCCAAATACGCCTCGCCATGTTTTTAAGGGAACGGCATCAATCCAGCGCGCATCATTTTTATCGCTAAACAATAAATAAAAAATATCACGTAAATCATTAATATCTTTAAAAGAGGGGTTAAAACGCTCATAAATACGCGTTTTCATTTCCTGTCCAAAACCGCCACGCGTAAGAATACCACTACTAATAAACAACGGGTAAAGACGTAAACCACATAACCAACCACATAATAATTTCGATACAGAACAACCTAATTCTTTATCGTTCTTTAAAATAAACTTAAACAAATGCAAGGTTGGAGAAATTTTTTCTGTAGGGCTATTACGTAATAATTGGCACAGCCCTTCCACAAGACCAAAGGCATCATTTTCCTCGACTTTATTACGCAAAAATTGCGGTAAAGTATCTGGTTTTATCATGCTTTCCTCCTGTAATCGTTTATATTCAAAGGGTAAATATTATACAGATCTGTTAGGGAAAATAAAAATGAAAGGAAAAGTGCGGTCAATTTTGAAAGGGTTTTAAAAGAAAAGGCGTATGTTTCCATACGCCTTTAGATTGATATTATTTCTCTTTCTTCAGCAAGAAAATGCCTTGTTCAGAGAAGTTCACATAGGCTTGTTTCAGATTAGAATCGAAGTCTTCAGGCTTGGTGTTAATGAGCAATTCTTTGCCAGCCCAAATCGCCACTACTTCCCAGTGGTTACCCATATAGACCGCACTCTTAATTTCACATTGTTGTACTGCCTCGCCTTCTGCTTTTAAGTAAATCGCTTCAGGACGTACACCCACTAAGCATTCGCCATCTGGTAAATTAAATTGTGCTGCATTACTTAATGGCAATTTGTAGCCATTCACATCAATAGTGTTATTTTCTAATTTACCTTCAAAGATGCTCGATTCGCCCATGAAGTTTGCAAGGAATAAAGAGTTTGGACGCAAATAAAGCTCTTTTGCTGGCGCTTTTTGCATGATTTTACCTTTATTCATGACGATAACTTCATCGGATACCGCAAATGCTTCGGTTTGGTCGTGCGTTACGTAAAGTGAGGTAATACCTAAACTTTGTTGTAATTCACGGATTTTTTCACGCATAGAACGACGTAAGTTTGCATCTAAGTTACTTAATGGTTCATCAAAAAGTAATACTTTTGGTTTTAATACTAACGCACGTGCTAATGCCACACGTTGTTGTTGACCACCCGAAATTTGATCCACAAAACGATCTTCAAAACCCGCTAAGTCAACCAACTCTAACGCTTCTTTTACACGTTTAGCGCGTTCTTCTTTGCTCACGCCTTGCATACGCAAACCATAACCTACGTTATCACCGATACTCATATGCGGGAACAATGCGTAAGACTGGAATACGATACAAATATCACGATTTTGAATAGATGATTTGGTTACATCTTCACCATCAATAAAAATTTGACCTGAAGTTGGATTTTCTAAGCCTGCCACTAAACGTAACACGGTGGTTTTACCGCAACCAGATGGCCCTAATAAGGTCACCATGGTGCCACGTTTAATAGTTAAATCTAAATTATCAATGACTGTGGATTTACCAAAAGATTTAGTGATATTTTTTAA
>CAJMPC010000031.1:0-11490 GCA_905215245.1 uncultured bacterium
CACAAGGGTCTAATTATGAAAATTTTAACTTGGCCTGTGGTTGCAGGTGCTGCACTTGGTATCGTTGCGCCACTTCTCACTTACAATGGCAATCCTGGTAATATGGGATTTTGTGCGGCTTGTTTCTTACGAGATACAGCCGGATCGCTTGGATTACACCACGCCGCCCCATTGCAATACCTTCGTCCAGAACTCATTGGATTAGTTTTAGGAGCACTCGCTAGTGCATTCTTATCTAAGGAATTCAAACCTCGTGGTGGCTCTGCCCCACTTGCTCGTATTAGCTTAGGCTTTTTTGCGATGCTTGGTGCACTCATTTTCTTAGGTTGTCCATGGCGTGCTTATTTACGATTAGGAGGCGGTGATCTCACTGCAATTGCAGGTATCGTAGGATTATTTGCTGGCGTATTGGGTGGCATTTTCTTCGCTAATCGAGGATTCTCATTAGGTAAATCTAAGGAACAAAGCCAATCTTCTGGCTTAATCGGTCCAATCTTTGCCGTGATTTTGCTTGTTTTAGCCTTAACCCAATTTAAATTTGGTGAAAATCTAGCGATTTATACCTCTGAAAAAGGGCCTGGTGCACAACATGCGGCTATTTGGATGTCACTTGCTGGCGGATTACTTCTCGGTGTGCTGATGCAAAAATCGCGTTTTTGCACAATAGGGGCATTCCGAAACTTTGTCCTCTTCCGTGATGCTCATTTATTAAATGGTGTGATTGCACTGATAGTCTTTGCAGCAATAACCAATGCCTTATTAGGTCAATTCCATTTAGGCTTTGAAAAACAACCTATCGCACATAATGACTATCTCTACAATTTCCTTTCTATGGCACTTTGCGGCCTTTGCTTTGCATTAGGCGGTGGTTGTCCAGGCAAACAATTAGTCAATATTGGTGAAGGAAATAATGACTCAGCATTATTTGTGCTCGGTATGCTACTGGGTGCAGCAGCGGCACATAACTTTGGTTTCGCAGCCGCTCCTACTGGCGTTCCAACCTTTACGCCTTATGTTTTACTTGCCGGTTTTGCAGTTTGTTTATATATCGCATTAACTAATAAATCGGAAGCTTAACATTCATTCAAAATAAACAAAAAGGAAGTCAATCATGACTTCCTTTTTTCGTTTTCAAAAGTGCGGTCATTTTTAACCGCACTTTCTACATCATTAGAGAATATTTTTCTCACCACGGGAAAGGCTAATTAAGCCTGAACGAACAATCTCAAGTAATGTACTTTCTTCCTTCACAGCCTCAACAAAAGCATCTAATTTGTCTTTTGTACCCGTTAATTGAATTGTGTAGGATTTTGTTGTTACATCCACAATCTGACCACGGAAGATGTCGGCTAAACGTTTTAACTCATCACGCGATGAACCCGTTGCACGCACTTTCACTAATAACACTTCACGCTCAACGTGCTCATGTTCACTCAAGTTAATAACTTTAAACACATCCACTAATTTGTGAAGTTGTTTTTCGATTTGTTCGAGTACTTGCTCATCACCCACCGCTTCAATCGTCATACGAGAAAGCGTTGGATCATCAGTTGGTGCAACAGTTAAGCTTTCAATGTTAAATGCACGTTGGGAAAATAAGCCGACCACACGAGATAATGCACCGGATTCATTTTCTAATAAAACAGATAAAATTCTACGCATTATTCTTTCTCCTCTTGTGGTTTGCTTAAAATCATCTCATTCATTGCCCCGCCGCGAACTTGCATTGGGTAAACGTGTTCGGTTTCATCAACGTTAATATCAACAAAGACCAATTTATTTTTAATGCTGAAGGCTTCTTGTAATTTGCTTTCTAATTCATCTGGTGTCGAAATTTGAATTCCCACATGACCATAAGATTCGGCTAACTTCACGAAATCCGGTAAAGAATTCATATAAGTTTGAGAATGGCGGCCAGAGTAAATCAAATCTTGCCATTGTTTTACCATGCCTAAGAAGTGGTTGTTCAAACAAATTACCACAACAGGAATACCATATTGCGTTGCTGTTGAAAGCTCTTGGATATTCATTTGAATACTGCCATCACCCGTTACACAAACCACGGTTGCTTCAGGATGCGCAAGTTTTACCCCTAATGCAGCCGGTAAACCGAAGCCCATGGTACCTGCACCACCTGAATTGATCCAACGGCGTGGTAAATCAAACGGATAATGTAATGCGGCAAACATTTGATGTTGGCCTACATCCGATGCCACATACGCTTGGCCTTTTGTAATACGATATACCACTTCCATCACTTGTTGCGGTTTAATTACGCCTGAAGTGCGGTCGAAATCCAAGCATTTTTTCGCTTTCCATTCATCAATTTGTTTCCACCAATCTTCTAATTGGTTTTGAGGACGCGAACCAATTTCTTCACCTAATAAGCTTAAGAACTCATCCAATACATTTTTCGCGTTACCTACAATTGGAATCGCAACAGGGACGTTTTTAGAAATAGAGGTTGGATCAATATCAATCTGAATCACTTTTGCATTCGGGCAATATTTATCTAAGTTGTTAGTGGTACGGTCATCAAAACGCACCCCAACCCCAAGGATCAAATCACTTTCATGCATCGCTGTATTGGCTTCATAAGTCCCGTGCATCCCAAGCATGCCTAAAAATTGTTTATCGGTACTTGGGTACACGCCTAAACCCATTAACGATGAAGTTACCGGTAAATTTAAACGTTGTGCAAATTGCGTTAATTCTTCATGACAACCTGCAGCAATTGCACCACCACCTACGAATAAAACCGGTTTTTTAGCCACTAATAATGCTTTTAACGCTTTCTTAATTTGACCTTTGTGACCATTTACCGTTGGATTATAAGAACGAAGCTCAACAGATTTTGGATATTCGTAAGGATATTTTAACGTTGGATTTACGGTATCTTTTGGAATGTCTACGACAACAGGACCTGGACGGCCTGTTGAAGCAATATAAAAGGCTTTTTTCAAGATACCTGGAATGTCTTCTGCTTTCTTAACAATAAAGCTGTGTTTAACCACTGGACGAGAAATCCCCACCATATCACATTCTTGGAACGCATCACGACCGATTAAGCTGCTCATGACCTGACCAGAAATGATCACCATTGGCACCGAATCAGTATAAGCAGTCAAAATACCCGTAATCGCATTGGTTGCACCTGGTCCTGATGTCACTAACACACAACCTACTTTACCGGTCGCACGTGCATAACCATCTGCCATATGTACCGCTGCCTGTTCATGACGGACTAAAATATGCTCAATCCCACCAAGGGTATGGATTGCATCATAAATGTCCAATACGGCACCGCCTGGATAACCAAATAAATACTCAACGCCTTCGTCACGCAAAGACTGAACCACCATTTCCGCACCGGATAATTTCTTCATATTTTACTCCTAAAACTGACCGCACTTTTATTACTACGATTCGTTGTCAAAACAATGGAACCATCATACCGAAAGAAAACAACTTGTCTAGCATTGCAAAAGTCTAAAAAAACAAATTTAAAAGCATTAAAATCTAACAAAGTTAAAAAATAAAGTTTTAAATAAAGATTAAAACGAAAAAATAAAGAGAATTGCATTTTTATATAGAGTTTTATAAAAATAAAAAAATTTTATTCTTTTGTTCAGAAATTTGAACTAGATCACATTTTAAATGTTGTTTTCTCTTATGAGTGGAGGAGGGAAAAGAATCGATGACAAGAAAAAACCGCACTTGGAAGCCCAAAAGTGCGGTTAGATTTTAAGACGTTTTTTTAATTAGCCGTTATAGCGTTTGAACACTAAAGTTGCGTTTGTACCACCGAAACCAAAGCTATTTGACATTACAGTTTGTAAGCCTGCATTTTCTTTTGTTTCAGTCACGATATTGCAGCCTTCCGCCGCTTCGTCTAATGTTTCGATATTAATGCTTGGTGCAATGAAGTCATTGTGTAACATTAATAAGGTATAGATTGCTTCGTGTGCACCTGCTGCACCTAAAGAGTGACCGGTCATTGATTTGGTTGAAGAAATCGCAGGGATTTTGTCACCAAATACATTTTTGATTGCACCTAATTCTTTCACATCACCAACTGGTGTTGATGTACCGTGTACGTTGATGTAATCAATTGGAGTATCTACCGTTGCCATTGCTTGTTTCATACAACGCTCTGCACCTTCACCACTTGGTGCTACCATGTCGTAACCATCAGAAGTTGCACCATAACCCACGATTTCTGCGTAGATTTTTGCGCCACGTGCTAATGCGTGTTCTAATTCTTCAACCACTACAACAGCACCACCACCTGCGATAACAAAACCATCACGGTTTGCATCGTAAGCACGAGACGCTTTTTCTGGGGTATCATTGTATTTAGTTGAAACCGCACCCATTGCATCGAATTCAGTTGCACATTCCCAAGATAATTCTTCCGCACCACCCGCGAAAACCACATCTTGTTTACCTAATTGGATTAATTCAACTGCATGACCGATACAGTGTGCAGACGTAGCACAAGCAGAACTGATTGAGTAGTTCACACCACGGATTTTGTAAGGGGTTGCTAAACAAGCTGACACACTTGATGCCATCGTTTTAGTTACCGCATAAGGACCAATCGCTTTCACACCGCGTGGACCACGTACTGCATCACAAGCGACTAATTGGTTGTGTGCTGAACCAGTACCTGCACCGATTACAAGACCTGTACGGTCATTTGAAACTTGATCTTCTGTTAAACCTGAATCTTCAATCGCTTCACGCATAGAAAGGTATGCATAAGCTGCCGCATCACCCATAAAACGATACACTTTACGATCGATATGCTCGCTTGGATCTAGTTTGATTGTGCCAGCAACATGGCTACGCATTTTCATTTCAATAAACTCAGGCACAACTTCAATACCAGATTTACCTGCTTTTAATGAAGCCAAAACTTCTTCTTTGTTGTTACCGATACTTGAAATAATACCAAAACCAGTAATTACAGCTCTTTTCATTCTTTATTCCTTATGAGTTAGGGGAAATTTAATTCAACTTACAGTTGTTAGCTGAACGCAATTTACTATGAAATGAAAATATTGCAAGCAATAATTCATTTGTTCGACCAGTTAAGTTTTAACCGACTCAAAATTTCCGTGCTATTATAAAAGAATTTGATAAGGCAAAAAAGGGCTAACACATGTTCACCATTCAGCACGCAAAAATTCATTTTAACCAAGAGAATACGCCTGTTTCGGATAAATTCGATGACGTGTATTTTTCTAATCAAGATGGTTTAGCGGAAACCCATTATGTGTTTTTAGAAGGTAATCAGTTGTGGGAACGTTGGGTTCATTACCAAGAGGCCCATTTTGTTATTGCTGAAACGGGGTTTGGCACAGGATTAAATTTCTTTGCGGTGACCACGCTATTCCGTGAATTTCGTCAAAAATACCCTGATTCGCCTTTAAAACGCCTTTATTTTATCTCTTTCGAAAAATACCCTTTGCCACTTGATGCATTACAACAAGCCCATTTAGCCTATCCGCAATTTTCTCGTCTTGCTCAGCATTTACAACAGCATTGGCTTAATCCTATTCAAGGTTGCTATCGTTTTCATTTTGATGAAACCACGTTAGATCTTTGGTTTGGTGATGTGGCTGAAAATCTGCCGCAGCTGGGCAATTATATGAATAGCAAAATTGATGCCTGGTTTTTAGATGGTTTTGCGCCGAGTAAAAACCCAAACATGTGGAATGAGCAGCTTTATCAGCAAATGTTTCGTTTTACCAAGCTACAAGGTACCTTTTCGACCTTCACTGCGGCAAGTGCGGTTAGAAAAGGCTTAGAAAATGCAGGCTTTAATATTAAGAAACGCAAAGGCTTTGGTAAAAAACGGGAATGTCTTTCCGGTCAAAAAACTCACGAAAAACTGACCGCACTTTGAAGGACGTTTATGGAAAATTGCTCAATCAAACCTACTGAGTTATCACATTGTCAGCTCACCGAGTTACATCATTTGCCGAAAGGCTCCTTCTTGTATCAACAAGGTGAGGCAGCGCATGAGTTTTATTATGTGCAAGCAGGCTTGATTGGCTTATTTCATACCCTTGAAAATGGCAAGGAAAGCTTGGTGCGGTTATATTCCAAAGGGGATTATTTTGGTTTCCGAACCTTATTCTCCATGACGGATAAACACTATCATTGCAATGCGAAAGTCTTAATTGATGCAGAGATTACTCGCATCAAGCCCAATGTAGTGAGCGAGTTTTTTACGCATAATACGGTAATGAGCCAATGTTTACTGCAGATCTTGGCAGATGAACTACGCGAAGCCGAAGAGCGTTTAGCAAAAAGTGCCTATTTGCGCACCTTAGATCGTGTGATGGATAGTTTATATTTCCTTAAACAAAACTTTCCTGATTATAATTGGACGTATCGCGAAATTGCGGAATATGCTGGCTGTGAAACCGAAACCGCCATTCGTATTGCGAAAGAACTCAAACAAAACGGGGCATTTGATCGAATATCAGGTCATAAATAATGTTGTAACAAAGGATGGCTGATGTCTGTTTTTCCACCACAAGCTCATTTTCACTTAATGGCGAAACCAAGCAGTTTTCACTGTAACATTCAGTGTGAATATTGCTTCTATTTGGAAAAATCAGAACAGTTTGGGCAACATGCGCCTTTTATGTCGAAAGACACCTTAAAACATTACGTCAAAAACTATATCCAATCTTACGCCGGCAATGTGGTTGAATTTGCTTGGCAAGGTGGTGAACCCACTCTTTTAGGCTTAGATTTTTATCGACAAGCCGTTGAATATCAGCAGGAATTTGCTCAAGGTAAACAGATCACAAACGCCTTTCAAACCAATGGTATCGCACTTAATCAGCAATGGGCTGCATTTTTCAAACAACATCATTTTCTCATTGGGCTTTCTATTGACGGTTTAAGTGCTGTGCATAATCGTTATCGTATTTCAGGTAATGGCAATCCCACTTTTGAAAAAGTCGTAAAAGCGTTAAATTTGCTGCAAGAATATGGCGTGGAATTTAACACCCTGACCGTCATTAATGATCAAAACTGGCAAAAAGGAAGAGAAACTTATTTAGCACTCAAACAGCTTGGCTCGACTTATATGCAGTTTATTCCTATTGTCGAACGTCATGTACAAACACAATCTGTCACTGATTTTTCAGTACCATCAGAAGGTTATGGGCAATTTCTCGTAGATGTCTTTCATGAATGGTATGAGCATGATGTAGGAAAAATTTATGTATCGCAGTTTGATAATCTGCTAGGGCAGTGGCTTGGTTATCCTTCCACAACCTGTGTTCATCAATCTACTTGCGGGCAATCGCTTGTCACGGAAGCCAATGGTGATGTGTATACTTGCGATCATTTTGTGTATCCCGAATACAAGGTCGGCAATTTAACTCAGCAACCTTTAACCGAGATTATGTTTTCCAGTAAACAGCAACAATTCGGTTTAGAAAAATCACAAAAATTGACCGCACTTTGTCAGCGTTGTGAGTTTCGTAAACTCTGTTATGGCGGCTGCCCGAAACATCGTTTTGTTTCTCTCGAAAATGAACCCAATCCACATAATTATTTATGTGCCTCTTACCGTTATTTCTTTGAACAAACGGCGCCTTATATGCAAGCCATGGCTCGCCAAATTCGGTTACATCCATCAGCCGCTTAAGGTAGAATAGCGTTTTCTACTTTACGTTTTGATTGATATGAATCCTTGGACATTACTCGCTATTTCGATTTGCCTTGAAATTGTGGCAACGAATTTATTAAAAGTCAGCGATGGCTTTACCAAACTTTTACCTACAATAGGCTCATTAACCTTATATGCCATTTCGTTTTATTTTGTCTCTCTTGTGTTTCGCACGCTTTCCGTGGGCTTGGTTTACGCCATTTGGTCGGGAGTTGGCATTGTTTTGACTGCCATCGTGGCGTATTTCGCTTTTGGTCAGAAAATCGATACCGCTGGGCTGATTGGTATGGCATTGATTATCAGTGGTGTTTTAGTGATTAACTTGTTTTCTCAAACAGGACATTAATCCTCCAAATGAAATGTGATCAAGCTCACAAATTTTATTTTTCTTCAAAATAAAATTATGTTGGTAATCAATTCATCGCTATAATTCTCCGGCATTTTTAACCGCACTTTGTGCAACTTTAAAGGAAATTTTATGAAAAAATTACTTTGCTCATTATTTGCGCTTTCTGCTGTGAGTACAGCAATGGCACAAGAAGTAAATATTAAAATATTGGGTACCTCTGATATTCATGGTCGCGTTGTACCTTGGAGCTATGGCGCAGACGTAGAAGATAAATCTGGTTCTTATGCGCAAATCGCAACTTATGTGAAAGATGTGCGTAAAAACAACAAAAACGTGGTGTTAGTGGATGTGGGCGATGCGATCCAAGATAACCAAGTTGATGTGTTCGCAAAAGATAAAAAATATTACAAAGATCACCCAATTCCAAAAGTATTAAACGAAATGAAATACGATGTTTTCGTACTTGGTAACCACGAGTTTAACTTTGGGATGAAAGCATTAGATGAAATCTTAAAAGACATCAAAGCGAAAAAATTAACCGCAAACTTCTATTATAAGAAAAACGATAAACGTTATATTGATGCAACAACCATCATTGAAAAAGATGGCGTAAAACTAGGGATTATCGGTTTAAGTACCCCAATGTCAGCAAAATTTGAAGAAGACACGGGCAACTTAAAAGACATGAAATTTACTTCACCAACGGAAGAAGCACGTACACAAGTTGAGAAGTTAAAAGCGAAAGGTGTTGATGCAATTATTGTGATCGCTCACATGGGCATCGAGAATGAAAACAAGATTCCTGACACAGGTATGCGTGATGTGATCAATGCAGTAGACGGCATTGATGTGGTAATCGCAGGCCACATGCACAAAGATGTACCAAGTGAAACTATTAAAAATACACTAATCACTGAACCACACCGTTACGGTACCGTGGTATCTGAAGTGGATCTCACTTTTGATATCAACGATAAAAAAGAAGTGAAATTGGTGAAGAAAGAATCCAAAACCGTTCCAGTTAAAGAACTTGAAGCGGATAAGAAAATTGCCGAAATCTATAAACCTTATCACGAGAAATTACGTGAATTAAACAACGTGGTGATTGGCCAAACCGAAAACGAAATGGTGCCACAAGAGACCAAACACGGTGTATCTGCTGCATTCTCAAAAGATACCGGTTTATCTTCATTCATTAATGATGTTGAACAACATTACAGTGGTGCAGATGTGGTAACTTTCTCTTTCGACCACCAAAAAGCACGCATGAATAAAGGCGATATCAAGAAAAAAGACATCATCTTTAACTATCGTTATGCGGGCGGCGACGTCACTGTTTATGAAATGACGGGTAAACAATTGAAAGAATATATGGAATGGTCTGCGAACTACTTCGATACTATTCAACCAGGTGACACCGAATACCGTTACAATGCGGAACGTAAAAAATCAAAATATGTGACTTACGACATTTTCGGTGGCGTAAATTACAAAATTGATTTACGTAATCCACAAGGTAGCAAAATCGTTGATTTAACCCTTGCTGACGGTAGACCGGTAACTGATGATATGAAATTAAAAGTGGGCATGAACTCATATCGTTTCGCTCAATTAAACGGTAAAGGTGGTATTTGGGAAGGCCAACAAATTCCTGTACTTTGGGAATCTAAAGTCGCAATGGGCCGTGAAAAAGGTACAATCCAAAATATGATGATCGATTACATCACCAACGTGAAGAAAGGTAAAATCGATGGTCAATCTCACAACCGTTGGGAAATCATTGGGTTAAACTAATCTAAATAAAACACCGAAGGCACAAGCTTTCGGTGTTTTTTATGCGTGTCCCGAACTTTCGTTTTTCCTGATAGTCAGACGAACAAGATTTATCAGTAAGGAGATTTTTATGAAAAAAGCCACTTTTCTTGCAACCTTTATTGCACTTACACTTTCAACCTCAACACTTGCTATGCCAAATAAACCCGATCCTCTAGCCAATACCCCTTATTTTAATCAAACCGACAAGGGATTCGATCTTAAATTTACCCCAAAAAACTACCGCACTTTAGAGGTAAAAGTAGGGGATTCATTGGTTAAATTCCGAGCCTTTGAAAAGATTGTGTACGTGGCGAATCCTATCGAGCCTGATTATCAAACCTTAAATATTTATGTTCCGGAAGCTTATTTTAAGGGTGAAAAAATAAATGGTTATTCAGCTGAAACGGCGCCGATCTTTTTACCTAATGCAGTTGGTGGATATATGCCGGCTAAAGCGGCAACCTATGATGCCAAAGGTTTTGGTAGTGGCGATAAACCAAATGCCATTGTGACCGCACTTTCTAAAGGTTATGTAGTGGCGAGCGTAGGCGCGCGCGGCCGTACTTTAGAAAAAGACGGGAAATACACCGGTAAAGCACCTGCAGCAATTATTGATTTGAAAGCTGCTGTTCGTTATTTGCATGCGAATGATAATGTGATGCCTGGTGATGCGAAGAAGATTATTTCTAACGGCACCAGTGCTGGAGGGGCATTATCTGCTTTACTGGGGGCAAGTGGTGATAGCAACGATTATATCAATTATTTAAAACAAGTCGGCGCAGCCGAGGCAAGTGATGCTATTTTTGCGGTATCGGCGTATTGCCCGATTACCAATTTAGAGAATGCAGATAGTGCTTATGAGTGGGAATTTAACGGTGTAAATGAATATAGCCGTATGGATATGAGCCGTTTGAATGCCAATAGCTATAATGACCGTTCACTGGTAGAAAAAGCTAAAATTGAAGGGACATTGTCTGCAGATGAAATCAAGGTTTCTGATCAACTTAAAGCAGCGTTTCCAGCTTACTTAAATAGCTTAAATTTAAAAGATGAAAAAGGTCATGCTTTGACATTAGATGCACAAGGAAATGGCTCTTTCAAAGATTATATGCGTTCAGTGGTTGCTTCATCTGCAGATAAAGCCTATAAAAACGGTGCCTCTTTTGAGGGTCAACCTTGGGTGAAAGTCAGTAAAGATGGCGTAATCGATATTGATTGGGATGGCTATGTTCACTCAGAAAAACGAATGAAATCGCCACCGGCCTTTGATGCATTGAATTTGAGTTCTGGCGAGAATAATTTATTCGGTACGGAAACGGTAAATAATAAACATTTTACTGCATATTCACTGCAACACAGTACAGAGAAAGGTGAAATGGCAGATAAACAAATCGTGAAACTCATGAATGCCATGAATTATCTCGATCAGAGTAAAACACAGCATTGGCGCATCCGTGCGGGAACATCAGATCGTGATACATCTCATGCGATTAGTGCGATCTTAGCAGTGAAATTACGCATGAATGGTAAGCAAGTTGACTATCAAACTCCTTGGGGGGTACCTCATTCAGGAGATTATGATCTCGATGAATTATTCCAATGGATTGATAGCATTTCAAAATAACTGAAA